>CAYYHP010000016.1:0-28152 GCA_964471815.1 uncultured Rhodanobacteraceae bacterium | reverse complement strand
GGCTCGGCATGCGCAAGGCCGTGGTGTTCGGCGGCCTGCTGCTGGTGCTCGGCCATGCCGGCATGGCGATCGAAGGCCACGCGGCGACGCTCGTCAACGGCGTCGTGCAGCGCGACGACGGGGCGCTGCTCACGTTCTACCTGTCCCTCGCGCTGATCATCATGGGCGTCGGCTTCTTGAAGCCGAACATCTCGACGATCGTCGGCCGGCTGTATGCCGAGGATGATCCGCGCCGCGATTCCGGTTTCGCGCTGTTCTACGCTGGCATCAACCTCGGCTCGATCTTCGCGTCGATCGTCTGCGGCTATCTCGGCGAGACGCTCGGCTGGCGCTATGGCTTCGGCGCGGCCGGCGTCGGCATGCTGCTCGGCCTTGCCCAGTTCCTGTGGGGCCAGAAATACCTGCGCGGCCATGCCGAACCGCCCGCGCCGGAACGGCTGCGCGAGCGCGTGTCCGGTCTGCCGCGCGAGGCGCTGATCTATGCGCTCGCCGTGCTCGGCCTGCTGCCGGTCGCGGGCCTGATGTGGGCGGTCGCGAACGGCGCGTTCGCGCTCGGCGGCGAGGTGAGCCTCGCACTCGCCTTGATGATCCTGATGATGTTCGGCGTGCTCGGCTGGTTCGCGTGGTTCATCACGACGCGCTGCACGCCGGTCCAGCGCGAGCAGATGCTCGCGTTGATCACGATGATCGGCATGTGCCTCGTGTTCTTTACGCTGTACGAGCAGACCTACGGCTCGTGGGTGACGTTCACCGATCGCCTCCTGACCAAGGACATCGCGCCGACGCTGGTCGTCGCGCCGCCGAAGATCGAATGGACCGGTTTCTGGACGACCGATCTCGGTCTGTTCTTCGGCTCGGCGCCGTGGTCGACCTGGTCGCTGCTGCTCGCACCGGCCGCCTTCGTCGCCGCCGCGCGGCTGTCCGACCGCGATCCATACTCGCGCGCACCGCAATGGCTGTTCGGTCTCGCGGCCACGATCATGACCGTATTCCTGATCCGCGATTCGGTCGTGCTGCCGCAGACGGCCGGCTCGCTGACCTATCTCGGCGCGATGTTCCTGGTCCTGCTCGCGCCGCTGTTCAGCGGCCTGTGGGGCTGGCTCGACCGGCGCGGTGCCGATCCGTCCAAACCGGTCAAGTCGGCCTGGGGACTGCTGTTCGCCGGGCTCTCGTTCCTGCCGCTGATCTGGGCCGCGCGCGAAGCCGGCGCGAGCAGCCAGCTCGCCAGCGTGTGGTGGCTGGTGCTCGCCTATCTGATCCTCGAGATCGGCGAGATGTGTCTATCGCCGGTCGGCCTCTCGGCCGTCACCCAGCTCTCGGTATCCGGCGTGGTCAGCCTGATGATGGGCACCTGGTTCCTCGCCACCGCGTTCTCGGAAACGCTCGCCGCACTGTTCGGCAAGCTCGCCGCACTCGAGATCCCCGAAGGCGCCACGCTCGACTTCGTCGAGGCCGGCGCGAAATACGCACACCTCTTCAACGTGCTGCTGTGGGTCGGCCTCGGCTGCGCCGCCCTCGCCTTCGTCGCCGCACCACTGCTGCGGCGGATGATGCATCGGGTGAAGTGAGTGATCAAGGATATAAGTGGCGCTGACCAAGTCATGTCCATGCGCCCGCACCTTAGCAAGTGCCGGCGTGTGCAGATCCGATCATTACGGCGCCTTAATACTGCCGACTGACACCCAGGCGATGATCGTTTTCTCACTACTGCTCAAGATTGGAAACTCATGTAAACGGGGCGTTGGTCCATTGCGACGGTAACCTTCGTTCTCCAGTCCAGTGTCCACCTGGTTATTCTCATTTATTTCCCTGTCGCCTTCAGGTCGATATTGATCTTGTTCCTGTTGTCCAGATACATGATCCATTAACCTATAGGTCAAGCACAGGCGTTTATTACACACCAAGAACTTGCTTCCGACTTTAACCTTGAATCCAGGGTTGTCCTGCTGCCAAGTCTGTATGACCTGCGTAATTAGCGCTGCCACTTGAGGGGTGGGATGAACCTTCAAGAGATTACATTTGATCTCGCATCGCACACTGAGCTCCACGACGATTTCTTCCACGGAGCGCTCAGCGCAGCCAGCCTGGGCGAATGCCAGCAATCCAAAACAACCAATCACGGCTTTGAGCACGACAACTCCATCGCTCGCATATCCCTTGAGTGAATAACTTCAATTGAGTTATTCATTTCATTTCCAGGTTACAAACAATTTCTTGAAAAGAATATATCAGCCTTTTTCTCAGCACTGATGAACTCAGATTCCGCAATTTTCGGCAGATTACCTGACGGCCTCGGCACACCAATCTTATCAAGCACCATGTAATAGCTCATGGCTGTCACGCCATTCTTCTCAAAAAGCCAACCATCCCGATAATCGATTGCCAGACTCGATATGGCATTGATGTTGCACTGGCTCGCCAACTCGTTTAGATAAATAACCGCCTTGTCCTTCAGCTGCTTCACCATATCTGGATCCCGTATGGCCTGCCGGACACCACCAATTAGTCGATCGAGACTGTCCGCCAGAACGATGCGCGCCATTGGATTACCCAGATCGGCGGCAACCTCGAGCCAATGAGCACTACTGTTCAAATCCGATATGCCAACATCCTTACAGAATTTGAGCATCTTTTCTATGTGATTATTCCAGCGGATCGCCTCACGAATTTCCTCTCTGGTCCCGCTTTTCTCGTCGTGAATCCGACCCGGGTCATCAATGAATAGAGCACACATACCAAGGTCGCCGTAGAGCATATAGGCAGCATTGCCATCGCCAGCCCTGGCTCTCGCCTTATATTCATCCAAGCGGGTTGCGAGCGGTCGCGGGTCATCCCAGTCAGGCATTTCGACGTCGAGATCCCATGCCTTCCCGTTACCTTTATATGAACGCCATTCCGCGTACCGATCCATTTGATTTAGAGAGGATGCGGGAACGATGCTTGAATTTTCTCCTAAAACCGATGTACGGGCGGACCGATCCTTCACCCGTCCATCCTGTCCATTAATTTTATGATAACCGTCTGTATTGGCATTGGCGTTAGATACCAGATCACCGCTTCTTTCATGGATTACTAACAACGCAGCCAGCACCAGCAGGCATACACCGGAAATTATAATCAAGATTCTTTGGTATTGTCGTAGGCGCATATAAATATGACTCGGCCAAAATTCAGCCTATTCATGATTAATAGTATAGCACCGCACATCAGATACAGGATTGCAGATCTTATCAAACCGACAGATCTGAATGAACAGCCACGAAGAGACGAAACGCGCAGTTACTGGAAATATGAGTGACCATATCGCGATATGCTACGCAACGATCTTGCCTTGATGATTTGGAAAGACACTCGGCTACCGGGTTGCCTTATCCAAAGTGTTTGCCGCATGAGCAAATCGTAGTTCGATAGCAGGCGGAGAGAGCGCAGCGAACCGCATCGCTCGCGGTACCGGCCAGCGAGGACACCGGCCGTGTTCATCACACCGGCCTTGATACCGCCGGTCCCGGTCGAAACACGGATGCCGGGATCGGCGGAGAAGCCGAAGCGTTTCACCTGTGCGATGCGCTCCCGAAACCGATGCTGCCAGACTCTGCGCTCGCCTCACGCCCAGCCTTCCGCACTCGCCGCCAGTCAGTCATCGACACTGCCTCGATCGATGCGGCCCGCCATGCTCACCGCATCCTACGGCCCTACCTAGCCACTCGCGCGAATACCATGCAAGGATGTTCGGATTCCACGCATCGTTGCGTTTGAGCCGAGCGTGCACATCCGCGGCATCCCGGAAATTCCGATGAAACGCTCCGCTACTGCGGCCACTGCTCTCGCAGCGGCGCTCTTCGCCGGCCAGTCCTTCGCGCTCGACTATCCCACGCAGGTCGAAAACACGCCGAACCTCGTCGGCTACTGGCGTTTCGAGTCCGGGCCGGACAGCGTCGTCAATGGCTATACCGGCAGTTTTCTCGGCGACGCGGCGATCGGCGGTACAGCCAGCGGCCCGGCGCTGCTTGGCGTCTCCGACAATCATGCCGCGGTGTTCGACGGCAACGGCGATGGCGTGCTGACCAACCTCACCGCGCAGGTGCCGTTCGCGACCACCGGCACGATCGTCGCGTGGGTGCGCCTGGACGTGCAACCTGCGAGTCTCGGCCGCATTCTCTACATTGCCGGCCGTTCGCAGAACGGCAACGACATGGACCTGCAGATCGACCCCGACAATCTCACGCGTTTCTACACGACCAACGGCGGCGGCGTTGCCGCGCGCGCGCCGCTGCCACTGCGTCAGTGGGTGATGGTCGCGGCGAGCTTCGATACCGTGGCCAACACGCGCAAGCTCTACATCGATGGCGTGCTCGTCGGCAGCGGCCAGTCGGGAATCCACAGCGCGAACGGCGCGCCGTTCTCGATCGCCTACAGCACGGTGTGGGGCAACCGCTGGTTCCCGGGCGCGATCGACGAAGTCGCGATCTTCGACCGCGCGCTCACCGACGCGGAAATCGCGGACCTGGAAGCCGCCGCGGGTGACCTGATCTTCCGCACGGGATTCGAGTACTGAGGCATGCCGGAACGCACGGCGCGCGGCGCTACCGGTACTGCGAGTATTGCTTCCTGATTTCCACGGCGAGCACGCCGTCCGGCGGCGCTCTTTGAGGCTTTCCGTTCACGGCCAAACCGCAGATGGACGCGGGAAAAGCCGTCTGTGCAACGCACAGGGCAGCGACCCGATTGATGACGTCGGGTCCATCGGCGGCGCGCAGCGAACCGCATCGCTCGCGACATCGGCCAACACTGACGACCAACACCGGCAGCATCCACCACGCCGACCTTGACGGCATCGGTCCCGACCGAAACACGGGTGCCAGGATCGGCGGAAAAGCCGAAGCATCGGCAGCTGCGCGATGCGCTCCCGAAACCGGTGCTGCCAGACTCCGCGTTCACCTCACATCGATCTTTTCTACTCGCCGCCGGTCAGTCAGCGGCACCGCCTCGATCAAGGCGGTGCGACATGCTCATCGCATCCTACGGACCTACGACCCTACTTCGCACATCAGCGCATGCCGCCCCCGGTGGGGGGGGCGAATGTCGTTCAGCCGTCGCCGTCTCAAGATTTCGCCGATGCCTTCCGGCCGATATGGACGTCGAGGAAATCCAAGAGCTTGCGATACATCGCCGTGCGGTTGGCTTCGTTCCAGAAACCGTGGCCTTCGCTGCGCTCGTACAGATACGCGTGGGCGATGCCGCGCTTTTCGAGCGCCATGTGCAGAGCCACGCCCTGTTCGGGCGGTACGCGCCGGTCGGCGCCACCGACGATCAGCATCACCGACGCCTTCAGGCGATCCAGCCGGGTGATCGGGGAACGCGCGGCGAGCAGCGCTTCGTCCTCGCCGAGCACGCGTTTGAGGAAGTTGGCGCCGCTCGTACGCTGCGCCACATCACCGCCGTGGAGAAGCATGCGCAGATCGTACGGGGCGGCGTAGCCGATTGCACAGCGATAGAGATCCGGCTCCTCCACCGCACCTTCGAGCGCGGCATAGCCACCATAGCTCGCGCCCATGATGCCGATGCGTTGCGGATCGGCGATGCCCTGCTCGATCGCCCAGCGCGTCGCATCGGTGAGGTCGTCCTGCATCCTGCCACCCCATTCGCCGTGACCGGCGCGCACGAAGCCGTAACCGCGCCCGCCGGAGCCGCGGAAGTTGACGCGCAGCACCGCATAGCCTCGACTCGCCAGTAGCTGAGTATCGGGATCGTAGGCCCAGCGATCGCGTGCACCGTAGGGGCCACCGTGCACCAGCACCACGAGCGGCAGGTTCTTCGCTTCGGCCTGACCCGGCGGGCGCGTGAGATAGCCGCACAGGACGAGGCCGTCGCGCGTCTTGAATTCGATGGGTTCCATCGGCGCGAGATCGCCCGGTTTCAGTGCCGGCCAGCGCTGCATCAGCAGACTCACCTGGTGGCTCTTGCGGTCGTAGAGGTAGTACTCGCCGGGATTCACGTCGCTCTCGACCAGCACCACCGCACGGCTGCCGTCGCGGCTCGCGGAGACGATGCGTACGTCGTCGCCGGCGAACTGGTCCATCAAGCTTCTGAGCAGTGCGATCGAATCGGCCTGCCTGTCGAGCACGCCGAGATTGACGCGCCCCGGCATCGTGCGTACGCCGACCACGTCGCGCCCGTCGAGGCTGGTGACGAGTTCGTCGATCGCGGCGTCGCGGTCGCTCCACACCGCATCGAAGTGCCGCTCGTCGGGTGTCCAGGTGCACAGGGCGCCGACCGCGTCCGTCGAACCGCAGCCCCAATAGGCGCGGACATCGGTACGGTCGAAAGCCAGTGGTACCGCGCGGCGCCGGTCGCGCTGCTCGTCGAGCACCGGTTCCCAGCCATCGGTTTTCGCCTCGCGGTGGAAGACCAGGAAGTTGCCCTTGGCATCCTCGCCGTAGGCAAAGCGCACGTTGCCGCGGTGATCGGCGAGGAATTCGGGCTCGCGCAGCGGCGCGAGAAACATCGGCACGGTCGTGCCGTCGCGCACGTCCAGACGGCGCAGCTCGGGCATCGTCGTGTCTCCGCCGCCGTTCCAGCGCGTGACCGCGATGACGACGTGCGCCGGATCGTCGGGCAGGGTGGAAACGATTCGCGCGGAGGCCTTTTCCGGCAGCGCCTTGTTGAGATTTGTTCCGGCCTGCTTGTTGTCGATACGGAAACCGAACAGCACCGCTGCGTTCCCGCCATCGGCATCCACGCCGAAGATCTCGCCAGTCGAGACGGGTCGCTCCAGCCCGCCGACCCGCGTGCCGACGCTGTACAACAGGCGCCGCGGTCCCGCCCAGGTGAATCCGGCCAGCTCGTCCGCGCCGCGTGGGCGCACGTTGACGCCATGCATGTCCGCGAGACGGATCAGGCTCAGTACCCGCTTGCCATCGACGCCGGCCGCCACGGCGAGGTATTCGCCATCCGGCGAGATCTGCACTTCGTCGTACTGCGGGTGGCGCGCGAATTCCTCGACCGGGATCGCAGCGCCTGCCGGCAGTGCGAACAGCGCGAGATACAGCCTTGCCAAGATCGACGTCATGTCGGGGATCCTCGTTTCGTCCATGAACCAAAGCCGGCGACCGCGGGCCTGCGAGCAGGCCATGACCGGCGAATGCCGGTCGGCGCAACCGCATCCGTCAGGCGCAGGCCAATCGGTCGCTGCCTGCCCGATCGGAAGTCACGTGTGCAGTGCGACCGAACGCGCTCGTCGTCGGGACGAGCAGAAATGCAACGTCATGAAAAGCGGCGCCCGAAGGCACCGCCGTGAAGTGTGAGCCCAACCCGGGCCGTCAGTCGATCTCGAAACTCTGCAACTGCACCGGCGTCGAGGTCGTGGCCGTGTCGTCGTTGTCGGACGGATTCGGATCGGTCGTGCCGGTCGGTGGCGTGACCGTCGCGGTATTGGCCAGCATCTGGGTCGGCCCGGTCGGTGCGGTGCCGTTAATCGTGATCGTCACGCTGCCGCCAGGCGGCAGGGTCGGGATCGCACCGGACACGATCACCGGCGAGCCGCCGCCGACGCTCGGCGCGGCGCACACCGCGCCGCCGGTCGCGCTGCCGCACAGTGCCGTCACGCTGCTGATGCCGGCCGGCAGCGGATCGCTGTAAGTCGTACCGTCGGCCGCGCTCGGACCGTTGTTGGTGATCACCAGGGTGTAAGTGATCGGTCCGCCGCCGCCGACGCTCGGCGGCCCGCTCTTGACCAAGGCGAGATCGGCAACCGCCGCGCGCACGTCGGAGTCGGTGTCGCTCGCGCCGGGGCCGTCCGGATCGCTGACCGTCACCGTGTTGTCGAGCGGACTGACCTGCAGGTTCGCCGCGAACTGCACCGGCACGCTCAGCACGAGGCTGTAGCCGGCACCGGACGGGATCACGGCGCCGCTCAGGGTCAGCGTGCTGCCGGCGACGTTGAGCGTGCCGCAGCTCGCACTGCCGCCGCCGTTCGGCACGCAGGTCGGCGCACCACTGAACGTGACGCCGGCCGGCAGCGTATCGGTCAGGCTGACGTTGCCTGCATCGCTGAGGCCGGTGTTGATGACCGTGATCGTATAGGTCGCGGTACCACCCGGCGTGTAGGTCGCGCTGCCATCGCTCTTCGCCACGGCGAGGCTCACGTTCGCGCTGCGGGTGTCGCTGTCGGTCGCGAAGTGCGTCACCGGATCGGACGGGTCGTGGACCTGCACGGTGTTGGCCAGCGGATCGGCCGTCAGGCTCGAGGCAAAGGCGACCGGCAGCTGGAACGTCAAGCTGTTGCCGGCACCCGGGGCGAGGGCCGCACCGTTGACCGTGAAGCTCGAGCCACCGAGGGCACCGCTGACTGTGCCGCAGGTACCGCTGCCGGCGACCGTGCAGGTCGGCGCGCCGGCCAGAGCCACCCCCGGCGGCAGCGTGTCGCTCGCGGCGATGTTGTTGGCGTTGGACGGCCCGGCATTGGTCACCACGATCGTGTAGGTGGCGTTACCGCCCGGCACGTAGGTCGGGCTGCCATCGTCCTTGGTCACGGTCAGGCCGGTGCTGCCCTGCAGCACGTCGCTGTCGCTGCCGCTCGCGCCGTTCGGATCATCCGGGTCGCTGGCGCTCGCCGTGTTGACCAGCGGATCGGTCACGAGGCCCGCGCCGTATGCGACCGGAACGCTGAAGACCAGCGCGTTGCCGGCGCCGGCAGCGATGCTGCCGGCGCTCGCGGTGACCGTACTGCCGCCCACGGTACCGCTGACGCTGCCGCAGGTCGCGGTGCCGCCGGGGCTGCACGTCGGCGTCCCGCTCAGGGTCACGCCCGCCGGCAGGTTGTCGCTAAGGCCCACGTTGTGCGCATCGGACGGTCCGGCGTTGGTCACGGTGATCGTGTAGGTCGCCGTACCACCCGGCGTGTAGACCAGGCTGCCGTCGGACTTGGTGACGCCGAGGCTGGTCACGGCACTGCGTGCGTCGCTGTCGCTCGCGGTGTGTGGCGACGACGGGTCAGACGGATCGCTCACGCTGACCGTGTTGACCAGCGGATCGGCCGTCAGGCTGGCGGCGAACTGCACGGGCAGCGTGTAGGCCAGGCTGGTGCCGGCGGCGATCTGCGCACCGTTCACGCCGAAGCTCGCACCCCCGGCATTGCCGCTGATCGTGCCGCAGGCGCCGGTGCCGTTGACCACGCAGGTTGGGGTCGCGGTCAGCGTGACGCCGGCCGGCAGGCTATCGGCGAGCGTGACCGCGCTGGCGTCCGACGGACCGGCATTGCTCACCGTGACCGTGTAGGTGGCCGCGCCACCCGGCGTGTAGGTCGTGCTGCCGTCATCCTTGGTCACGGTCAGACCGGTCGCCGCGGCCGGCACGTCGCTGTCCTGATCGGAGACCGGGCCGCCGTTGCCGGGCGCGTCGGCACTCGCAACGTTGACCAGCGGATTCGTGGCCAGGTTGGCGGCGAGCGCGACCGGCAGGCTGAAGGTCAGCGTCTGGCCGACCGGAATGCTCGCGCCGCTCACCCCGAAGCTGGTCGAACCCGCGGTGCCGGTGAGCGTGCCGCAGACCGCGGCGCCGCTCGGCGTACAGGTCGGCGTCGCGGTGAGCGTGACACCCGCCGGCAGGTTGTCGGTGACGGTGACCGAGGCGGCATCGGACGGGCCGGTATTGCCGACCGTGATCGCGTAGATCGCCGTACCGCCCGGCGTGTAGCTGCCGTTGCCGTCGGTCTTGATCACGGTCAGACCGGTCTGCACCAGGCGCGTGTCGGTATCGCTGGCGATTGCGTTCGGACTCGATGGCGACGAGGCAGTGACCGTATTGACGATGCTGCCCGCGGTCATGTCGGAGGCGAACTTCACCGGCACGGTGTAAACAAGGCTTGCACCGGCGATGGCATCGACACTCGCGCCGCTGATGCTGAAGGCTGGATCGTTGGCCGCGCCGGTGATCGTGCCGCACACGCTGCCGATGCTGTTGGCCACACAGGTCGGCGTGCCGGCCAGGGCGACGCCGGCGGGCAACGGATCGCTCAGGCTGACGCTGCTGGCCGTCGACGGGCCGGCATTGGTCACCGTGATCGTATAGGTCGCGGTGCCGCCCGGCGTGTAGGTCGCGCTGCCGTCGGTCTTGGTCACGGCAAGGGCCGACTGCGCGGCGAGCGTGTCGGTGTCCGTGGCGCTGTCGTCGGCGCTGGTCGGATCGGTGACGCCGGCCGGAGGCGTGACGGTCGCCGTATTGACGAGATTGCCGCTCGCGTTCGCATCGACCGTCGCACTCAGCGTAAACGTGGCCGTGGTGCCGGCCGGCAGATCGACCAGGGCGTTGATGCTGCCCGAGCCGCTCGCCGGGCAGGCGGCACCGCTACCCGATGCCGTGCAGGTCCAGGTCGCGCCGAGCAGCGCCACCGGCAACGCGTCGGTCACCGTGGCGCCGACCACGTCGCCGGGGCCCGCGTTCGAGGCGACGATGGTGTAGGTGATGCCCGCACCCGGCGTGTAGGTCGCGCTGCCATCGGTCTTGGTGATCGCAAGATCGGCCTGGGCCAGGACACTCGTCATCGCGGTCGAACTGTCGTTGGCGGCATTGGTGTCGGTCATGCCGGTCGGGACTGCGATCGTCGCGGTGTTCGAGAGCAGCATGGCGTTGCCGGGCGCGATGCCGGTGACGGTGAACGTCAACGTGCCTCCGACGGGGAGCGGCGAGATGACGGCGGTGACGAGATTGCCCGCCACGACCGGCGCCGGACAGCCCGCGCCGTTGGTACTGCCGCTGCACGACGCGCTCACGCCGGTGATCGCGGCCGGCACGTTGTCGCTGAAGGTCGCGCCATCGGCCGGATACTCGCCGTTGTTGGTCACGGTCACGCTGTAGCTCACGAGCGAACCACCGGTCACGCTGGCCGGGCCGGTCTTCACGATCGCGAGGTCGGTGAGGTCAGTGCCGGTCAGATAGACCGTGACGCTGACGGTCGGCGAATCCGTGCTGCCATTGGTGGCATAAGCGTGGTTGGTGATGCGCGTGTTCGTCACGTCCTGCGCCGTGGTCGTGTAATTCGCGGTGCAGGTCAGCTGCTCGTTCGGATCGAAGAACGCGTCGTTGTCACCGATCGTGGTCAGCGACGGGCAGGTCACGGTGCCGATCACGTCGTCGATGACCGAAATCGGACCATCGAGCGTGGCATTGCCAGTGTTGGTGACGACGAAGGTATAGGTGATGGACTGACCGGCCGCGGTATAGGTCAGCGACGACGGCGTCTTGGTAATCGACAGGCCAGTGCTCGCGTAGCTCGCGGTCGAGACGTCGGTCACCTGCGTGCTGGAGCCGGTCGCGTTGACGTTTGCCGTGTTGACGGTCACGCCGCTCGTGCCGCCGATCGGCCCGACGATGCAGGTCGCGATGTGGTTGTCGTTGGCCGGGCCCGCCACCGGCAACGACGCCGGCCAGCTGCAGCTCGCAAGGCTCAGGGTCGGGTCGGTGATGGCCAGCGGGTTCAGCGGCACGTCGCCGGTGTTCTCGACCACGATGCGCCAGTAGACCTGGCCCGGCAGGTCGATCGCGCGGAACGCGGACCACGGGCCACTCGCCGTCGGACCGACCTGCTTGAGCAGCGACACGCCCGGATGCGTCGGGTTGACGACGAGTGTGTCGCTCGCCGTGTTGCCGTTGCTCGGACTGCCGTTGACGATGTGCGAGACCGTACCGCTGGTATTGGCATAGCTGCCCGTAGTCGGTGCGGTGACGTCGACCGATACGGTGCAGGTGCCACCCGCCGCGATGCTGCCGTTCGAGAAGCTCAGCGACGCAGCACCGGCCGCCGGCGCGAAGGTTGGCGCACCGCAACCCGCTGTCGTCGCGTTCGGCGTCGCCGCCACGAGCATCGCGCCGGGCGAGTTCGGCAGCGTGTCCGAGAACGCCACGCCGGCGATCGCATTGTCGGGGTTCGGGTTGGTGATCGTGAAGGTCAACCGGCTCGTGCCGCCGGGCAGGATCGGATTCGGCGCGAAACGCTTGGCGATCGATGGCGGCCGCACGGCCGTGAGCGTGTCGGTCGCCACGCTGCTGGTCGTCGTGCCGGTTTCGGTCGTCGACAGGAATCCGCTGACGTTGCTCAGCGTGCCGGCAGCCGTCATGGTGACGTTGACCTTGGCCGTACACGAGCCGCTCGCTGGGATCGTGCCGCCGGTCGGAGTACCGAAGGTGAGATTCGTCGAGCCCGCGGCGGGCGCCCAGGTCGGCGAGCCCGTGCAGGTCGTGCTGGCCGCCGGGGTCGCCGCGACCTGCATGCCGCTCGGCAGCGTATCGGTGAAGGTCGCGCCGGTCAGCGCGACGGAATTCGCATTGGTCAGCGTGAAGGTCAACGTCGAGGTACCGCCGACCACGATCGGATCCGGCGCGAACGACTTGCTGATCGTCGGCTTGATGCCGGCAGCACAGCCCGTGAAGACCACGTCGTCGAGGACTGGGTCGGAGCCCGGGTTGGTATTGCCGGAATTGTAGAAATAGATGCGGAAGTAAGTCGGCCCTGATGGATTGAGGCCCGAGGTCACGCCGATCGAATTGCCACTGCCGAAGGCGACGGTGGTGTTCGACGTGGCCAGCGCCGTGTCGTTGGCGTAGATCTGAGTTCCCGGCGGCGACACGCTGGTGCCCCAGTAGACGGCCACACCCTTGGGACCGTTCGCGGAGCGGAACTGGGAATTGAAGGTCAGATAGACCTTGTCGTAACCGGTCGTGTCGATCGAGAACTGGAAATAATCGTTGTTGGCCGTGGCCAGCGGCGTACCGACCGCGATCGCGCCGTTCGAACCCCAGGCCGCGGTACCGTCGGCGGTCAGCGTAGTTTCGCTGATCGCACCCACGCCCGCGCCGGGTGCGGCGCTCGTCGCCACCAGCGCGGAGGTCGGCGCCGGGCTGCTCGTGTTGAATCCGCTCTCGAACTTCCAGGTCGCGAGCGGCAGGCCGCAGAGTCCGGAACCGGCCGGCGGCGCCGAATTCACTGTGAGCGTGGCGCTCGCGGTCTTGCCGGTGTCGAGGCTGCCGATGAACAGGTCGTTCGTAGTGTTGCTGAACGTGCCGGTGGTACTGGTCGTCACGTCCACGCTGATGGTGCAGGTGCCACTGGCGACCACGGTGCCGTTGCTGAAGCTCAGCGAGGTCGCGCCGGGGTTGGCGGTCAGCGTCGGCGTGCCGCAGCCGCTGGTCGTCGCATTCGCCGGCGAGGCGACGGTCATGTTCGCCGGCAGGTTGTCGACGAAGTTGTAACCCGATAGCGGTGCACCGTTCGGGTTGGTCAGCTTCAGTGTCAGCACCGAGACGCCGCCGAGCGTCGCCGGATTCGGGCTGAAGCTCTTGGTGATGTCGGCGGTGGTCGGATCGACGATGCTCGCCACGCGTGCGCCGACGCTGTAGTCGGCGTTGTAGTGGAAGCTCGATCCGGAGAAGTCGTAGAGCAGCGTACTCAGCGGTTGCGACGTACCGCCGCCGCCGATGATCTTCACGGTGTAAAGCGTGACCACGCTGCTGCCGCCGATCTTCCCGGAACTTTTGCAGGATCGATAATTCGGGCTGTTTGGATCGCTCTCCCAGAAACAGGCATCACCGTAGAGCTTGTCGTTCGGACTGGAGACATACGGCGTGGTGTCGGCCGAATAGGTCGTGCTGACCGAGAGCACCTGGAAAATCGTATTGGTAAAGTTGATGAATGCCTCGAACTGCTCGTAGCCCTGGGTAGCCGTGCCACCCGAGAGTTCGATCACGTAGGTGTTGCCGACGATCAGACTGAGCGCGCCACCGGCCGCCACCGCGCTGAGGTTCGCGACGTTCGGCCCGTACCGCACATTGGTGATGTAGTTGCGGTTCTGCGAGACGAGATGCTCGACATAGATCTGCCGCGGCGTCGGCGTGGAGGCGGTGAACACGCCGCTGGTCGCCTGGATGTGGTAGCGCCGCGTCGTGTCGTAGGCACCGGCGACTGGATTGACCTCGACCTCGAAATAGGCATCGGTGCAGGCACCCACGGCCAGCGCCGGCAGCGTGATCGAACTCAGGGAACCGGTGCGCAGGTTGACGTTGGCGTTGGCCGAGTCCCAGACGAAGTTCGCGGTGCCGCCGGCCGGAATCGCCGTGTCGGTACATACGCGGGCGCCGACCGGGAAGTAGCGCGGGCCCGTGGTCGGACTGTTGCTGTCCAGGCCGACTACGTCCCAGGTCAGCGGCGTGACGGTCAGCGCGGCCTGTGCCGTGCCGGCCAGCAATGCGGCCACCACGAAGAAACCGAGCACGGTCGAGAAGCGCACCGCAGCGGCACGAATCCAGCGCATGTTTGCCCCCAGTGACGAACGTAAAAGCCGCGGGGCACGCGGACGCGCGCCCGGATGGAGGCATATTAGTAGCTTTCGTTGTGAAAGTGTGAAGCGGTTCGCACGAACCGAGTCGCAAAGCGGCCAGACCGTTCGGTCATGTCAGCCGTCGCAACCGCCCATGCGCGGCGTTATGGAATCTGCCGCTCAGCGCCCCGGTGCGCTGACGTGCGGCACAGAGACGGCAGCCGCGAGCCGCGACAACCACAGGCGACCGCAGCCGTGCATGCTCAAGCGCGATCAGGACGCAGCGGCCGGCGCGCGCCCGTAGCGATCCTCGAGGCGCACGATGTCGTCCTCGCCGAAGTAGTCGCCGCACTGCACCTCGATCAGGTGGATGTCCTCTGTGGTCGGGTTCTCGAGGCGATGTACCGTGTGCATCGGGATGTAAGCCGACTCGTTCGCGTGCAGGTCGAATTCGCGCTCGCCGATACGCACGCGGGCCACGCCGCGCACGACCGTCCAGTGTTCGCTGCGCCGGTGGTGGTATTGCAGCGACAGCACCTGGCTCGGTCTGACGACGAGACGCTTGACCTTCGCGTCCGGCGCATCCTCGAGCACGGTATAGCTGCCCCACGGCCGGTGCACGGTCTGATGGTGCGTGGCGGCATCGTGCTTGTCGGCGCGCAGGCGATCGACGACCAGCTTGACCTGCTGGGCGCGATCGCGATCGGCGACGAGCACCGCATCGCCGGTATCGACCACCACCAGACCCGAGACGCCGACCGCCGCGACCATGCGCTTGTCGCTCTGGATGAAGCAGTTCGTGCTCTCGATCAGGATCGCCTGGCCACGCACGCGATTGCCCTGCTCGTCGGATTCCGGTTCGAGCTCGCTGATCGCCTTCCACGAGCCGATGTCGCTCCAGTCGAATGCGGCCGACACGACCGCACGGCGCGTGGCGCGCTCCATTACGGCGTAGTCGATCGAGATGTCCGGCTGGGCGAGGAAGGCGTCGCGCGCATACTCGACCGGGCTCGCATGCGCGGTCGCACTCGCGTGACAGGCACGCGCGGCGGCGAGCACGTCGGGACAGCTCGTGGCCGCGGCCGCGAGCAGCGCGTCGGCACGGAAGCAGAACATGCCCGAGTTCCAGACATACTCGCCGGAGTCAAGGTAGCGCACGGCGGTCGCACGGTCGGGTTTCTCGACGAACGCGGCGATCTCGCGGCCCTCACGACCGGCGACCGGCATGCCCATGCGGATGTAGCCGAAACCGGTTTCCGGTGCGGTCGGCGGAATGCCGAAGGTGACCAGCCAGCCGTCATCGGCGAGCGCCGCCGCGCGGCCGACGTCGGCCTCGAAGGCAGCGAGATCGCGGATCAGATGATCGGCCGGCAGCACCAGCAGTTTCGCGTCCGGTGCGATCTGCTCGGCGACGTACAGCGCGGCGAGCACGATCGCCGGCGCGGTGTTGCGCCCGGCCGGTTCGAGCAGGAACGGCAGGCGGTCGAGCTCGGCAGCCGGGTGGCGCGCGTAGTCGTCGCGGCTCAGGAAGTAATAGTCGCGCCCGGTCACGGTCAGCACGCGGCCGTCGCTGGCCACGCGCAACGCACGGTCCAGGGTCTTGTTCAGCAGCGTCTCGCCGTCGCCCATGCGCATGAACGGTTTCGGATGTGAGCTGCGCGACACCGGCCAGAGCCGCGTGCCGGAACCGCCGGAGAGGATCACGGGAATCAGCATGTCATGCACTCCACGCCGCGGCGAACCGCGTGTCAGGCTGTGGCGAGCTCGCCGAGGACGGCGTCGAGGCCGTCCTGCCAGGCCGGCAAGTGTAGTCCGAAGGTCGCCCGGAAGCCGGAGGTGTCGAGGACCGAATAGGCTGGACGCCGCGCCCTGGTCGGGAAGTCGGCGGTGGTGATCGCGACGACCTCGGGTGTACGCGGGATCAGGCCTGCGGACGCGGCGCGCGCGACGATCGCGGTCGCGAAATCGCACCATGAACACTCGCCGGCGCTGACCAGGTGATGCGTGCCGTACGATGCGGCACGTGCGGCGCCATCCCAGCCCTGCCAGCGCGCCAGGGCCGCTGCCGTCGCGCTCGCGATCAGGCGCGCGGGGGTCGGCGCGCCGCGCTGATCGGCGACCACGGTCAGCCGCTCGCGCTCGCGCGCAAGACGCAGCATCGTGCGCAGGAAGTTGTGTCCGCGCGCGGCGTAGACCCAGGCCGTGCGGAAGATCCAGTGCGCGGCGCCGCTCGCGCGCAAGGCTTCCTCACCGGCGAGCTTCGAGCGGCCGTAGACACCGAGCGGCGCGGTCGGTGCCGTGACCGGATAAGGCGCATGGCCCTGCCCGTCGAACACATAGTCGGTCGAGTAATGCACGACGAGTGCACCGTGCGCGGCAGCCCAGCGGCCGAGCACACCGACCGCCTCGCCGTTCACGCGCTGTGCGAGGTCGGGTTCATCCTCGGCGCGATCCACGGCCGTGTAAGCCGCGGCATTGACGATGACGTCGGGCATCACACGGTCGAGCAGTGCCGGCAGACTTTCAGGATCGGCGAGGTCGCCGCGCGCACAGGCCGCGCCGCCCGGCAGCGTGCCACTGCGCGTCACGGCGACGATCTCGGCGAGCGGCGTGAGGCTGCGCAGCAGCTCGAAGCCGACCTGGCCGTTCGTGCCGAGCAGCAGCAATCTCATGCCGCGTACACCGGCAACCGCTCGGCGGGGATGTCGGCGAGGAACGGCGCGCGTGCGTCCTTGTCGGACAGGAGCGGCGCGCCGAGTGGCCAGTCGATCGCGAGGGCGGCATCGTTCCAGCGCACGCTGGCATCGGCCTTGGCATCGTACAGCGCGGTGCACTGGTAGCTGAAGGTCGCGAAATCGCTGAGCACCGCGAAACCGTGTGCGAAGCCTTCGGGGATCCAGAAGTGGCGCTTGTTGTCCGCGCTTAGCACCACGCCTTCCCACTGGCCGAAGGTCGGCGAGCCGCGGCGCATGTCCACGGCGACGTCGAACACCTCACCCTCGAGCACGCTGACGAGCTTGCCCTGCGGATTCGGCCACTGGTAATGCAGTCCGCGCAGTACCCCGTGCGCCGAGCGCGAAACGTTGGCCTGCACGAAACGCAGGTCGAGGCCGACCTCGCGGAATTTCCTCTCGTTGTAGCTCTCGTAGAAGAAGCCGCGCGCATCGCCGAACACCTGCGGCTCGATGACCACGCAGCCCGGCAGGCGCGTCCGGATCACCTTCATCCGACCACCCCATGCTCGGCGATCTGCAGGAGGTAACGGCCGTAGCCGTTCTTCGCCAGCGGCCGCGCCAGCACGCGCAGCTGGTCGGCATCGATCCAACCTTGGGAAAACGCGATTTCCTCCGGACAGCAGACCTTGAGCCCCTGGCGGTTCTCGATCGTCTCGATGTAGTTCGAGGCCTCGACCAGCGATTCGTGCGTGCCGGTATCGAGCCAGGCATAGCCGCGCCCGAGCTTCTCGAGCATCAGCGAGCCGTCCTCGAGATAACGGCGGTTGAGATCGGTGATCTCCAGTTCGCCGCGCGCCGAGGGTTTGAGCGAAGCCGCGTAGTCGCAGACCCGGCCGTCGTAGAAATACAGGCCGGTCACCGCGTAGTTCGATTTCGGCTGCGTCGGTTTTTCGTCGAGGCCGATCACGCGGCCGTCCGGCGCGAATTCGGCCACGCCGTAGCGCTCCGGATCGTGCACGTAGTAGCCGAACACGGTCGCGCCGTGCGTGCGTGCGGCCGCGCGGCGCAGCAGATCGGTCAGACCGTGGCCGTAGAAGATGTTGTCGCCAAGGATCAGGCAACTCGGATCGCCGGCGACGAACTCGCGGCCGATCAGGAATGCCTGGGCGAGGCCATCCGGCGAAGGCTGCACCGCATACTGGATGCGGATGCCCCATTGCGAGCCGTCGCCGAGCAACTGTTTGAACAGGGCCTGCTCGTGCGGCGTATTGATGACCAGCACCTCGCGGATGCCGGCAAGCATCAGCACCGACAGCGGGTAATAGATCATCGGTTTGTCGTAGACCGGCAAGAGCTGCTTGCTGACGACCTGGGTCAGCGGATACAGCCGCGTGCCGGAACCGCCGGCGAGGATGATGCCTTTCTGGATCGTCACGTCTTCACCTTCTGCATCGCTGGGGTTCCGGCCTGCGGCCGGAGCCCGGATACCGTGCGGATGCCGCCGGCATCCGCTCACGGTCAGGCGCCTGTGCAATGGGCGGCCAACGACGGAACGAACATGCCCGGCTCCGCGGCATCACCGCACTGCGCCTCATGCGGCGGTACCGAGGCGCTCCATGCGGTAGCTGCCGTCGAGCACGCGTTGCACCCATGCCGTGTTGGCGAGATACCAGTCGACCGTGCGCGCGAGGCCGGTCTCGAAGGTCTCCGCCGGCGACCAGCCAAGTTCGCGCTTGAGCTTCGAGGCGTCGATCGCATAGCGGCGGTCGTGGCCCGGGCGGTCCTTGACGTAGGTAATCAGCGACTCGCGCGCGCGGCCGTCGGCGAGCGGGCGGCGCGCATCGAGCAGCATGCAGAGCGTACGCACGACGTGGATGTTCTCGCGCTCGGAATCGCCGCCGACGTTGTACACCTCGCCCGGGCGCCCGGCCTCGAGCACGCGGCGGATCGCCCGGCAGTGATCGAGCACGTACAGCCAGTCGCGCACGTTGCGACCGTCGCCGTACACCGGCAACGGCTGGCCGGCGAGGGCCTTCTGGATCATCAGCGGGATGAGCTTTTCCGGAAACTGGTACGGCCCGTAATTGTTCGAGCAGTTCGTGGTCAGCGTCGGCAGTCCATAGGTGTGGTGGAACGCGCGCACCAGATGGTCCGAGGCCGCCTTCGAGGCCGAGTACGGCGAATTCGGCGCATACGGCGTGGTTTCCGTGAAGCGGCCCTCGGCGCCGAGCGAGCCGTAGACCTCATCGGTCGAAACGTGCAGGAAACGGAACGCGCGCTGCGCGGATTCGCCGAGGCCACGCCAGTACTCGAGCGCGCACTGCAGCAGGCTCAGCGTACCGACGACGTTGGTCTGCACGAACTCCGCCGGACCGTCGATCGAGCGATCGACGTGCGATTCGGCGGCGAAGTTGATCACCGCATCCGGGCGATGCGCGGCGAACAGCGCGTCGACCAGGGCCCGATCGCCGATGTCGCCCTGCACGAACACGTGTGCCGGATCGTTGCTTACGGCGGCGAGCGTGTCGAGGTTGCCGGCGTAGGTCAGCTTGTCGAGGTTGACGATGCGCCAGCCGCCCGCGGCGAGCGCATCGAGCACGAAATTGCCGCCGATGAATCCGGCGCCGCCGGTGACGAGTAGGGTCTTCATCCGCACGTTCCCTGGGCCGGGGCGGCCCTTCTAGCCGCGAATGGTAACCCGCGACCTGCAGCCCGGCCAAAGCAGGCGCGGCGATCAGCGCAGGAACAGCCGGTACAGCGGGTTGCGAGTTTCGTCGACATAGGGGTAGGACAGCGTTTCGAGGAAGCGCTGGAATTCCGCCTTGTCGGCCTTCGGCACCTGGATGCCGACCAGGATGCGACCGTAGTCGGCGCCCTGGTTGCGGTAGTGAAACAGGCTGATGTTCCAACCCGGGTGCATCGACGAGAGGAACTTCATCAGCGCGCCGGGACGCTCCGGGAACACGAAGCGGTAGAGCAGCTCGTCGCGTGCGAGCTCCGAGCGGCCGCCGACGAGATGCCGGATGTGCTCCTTGGCGAGTTCGTCAGCGGTGAGGTCGAGCGTCGGAAAGCCCTGTTCGCGGAAGTGCCGCGCGATGCGCACCGACTCGCCCTTCTCGTGCGTGGTCAGGCCGACGAAGATATGCGCGTTCTGCGCGTCGGACATGCGGTAGTTGAACTCGGTGACGTTGCGCGGCCCGATCATCTCGCAGAAACGCCGGAACGAGCCGCGCTGCTCGGGAATGGTCACCGCGAACAGCGCCTCGCGTTCCTCACCGACCTCGGCGCGTTCGGCGACGAAGCGCAGGCGGTCGAAGTTCATGTTCGCGCCGCAGGTGATCGCGACGAAGGTCCGCCCGCGGCAGCGATGACGCTCGACGTACTGCTTCATGCCGGCCACGGCGAGCGCGCCGGCCGGCTCGAGGATCGAGCGCGTGTCCTGGAAAACGTCCTTGATCGCCGCACAGACCGCATCGGTGCCGACCAGCACGAAATCATCGGCCAGCGCGCGGGTCAGGCGGAAGGTTTCCTCGCCGACCAGCTTGACCGCCGTGCCATCCGAGAACAGGCCAACGTCGCTCAGCACCAGCCGACGGCCGGCGCGTACCGAGCGCACCATCGCGTCCGAATCGGTGGTCTGCACGCCGATCACCTTGATCTCCGGGCGCACGGCCTTGATGTAGGCGGCCACGCCTGAAATCAGCCCGCCGCCGCCGATCGCGACGAACACCGCATCGATCGGACCCTGCAGCTGGCGCAGGATCTCCACACTGATGGTGCCCTGCCCGGCGATCACGTCCGGATCGTCGAACGGGTGCACGAAGGTGTAGCCGTGCTTCTTCTCCAGTGCCAGCGCCTGCTGGTACGCATCCGAGAAGCTCTCGCCGTGCAGCACCACGTCGCCGCCGAGCGCGCGCACCGCGTCGACCTTCACCTGCGGCGTGGTCACCGGCATCACGATCACCGCACGGCAGCCGAGCCGGCGCGCACCGAGCGCCACGCCCTGCGCGTGATTGCCCGCGGAGGCACAGATCACGCCGCGCCGGCGCTGCGCCTCGCCGAGCCGTACGAGCTTGTTGTAGGCCCCGCGCAGCTTGAAGCTGAATACCGGCTGGGTGTCCTCGCGCTTGAGCCAGACCGCGTTGCCAAGACGCGCCGACAGGCTCGGTGCCGGATCGAGCGCCGATTCGATCGCGACGTCATAGACCTGGGCGGTCAGGATCCGCTGCAGATAGACGCCGAGGTCCGGTGCCTGACGCGACTGCGGCCCGCGCGCCGGCCTGGCCGGACCGGACGAACGGAGCGACGACGAACGTTTGCGCGCGGCACGGGGCATGCGGGCCTCCCGGGATGAGACCCCATCATAGGTCGCACCGCGCTGCACTGCAGCAACATAACCGGCAGGCATGACGGGAGCCGTCGGCCTCCAGCAGACCGGCGCATGATCCGCCGGCATGCCGGCCCTCTCCGTGGCGAGCCGATGCGGATCCGGCCCGGCGTCCACGGTCCGGCATCGACGGGTGGAAGGTATTCCCCGGCAACCGGCCTCACGTGCGCGGGATGGCGCAAGGGTCGGATGGACTGTGCACGCGTCGGATGCCGGGCAGGCGCGGGCGTCGCGCCCGGCTCGAGCATCGCATTCCTCTAGGCGCGGACGAGCGCGAGCTCCCGTCTCGCTTCCCGACCCAGGAACAGGGCATCGGAGCCCACGGCGAGCAACGTCGCTCCGGCGTCGATCGGACCGGCAGCCGCTTCGGCACTGGCGGCGAACATGCCGTACGCCATGCCCTGCCGATGGCAGGCGGCGAACACCGCCGCGACGGCGGATTTCACCTCGTGATCATCCAGCCGGCCCAGCTTGCCAAGGCTGCCGGAGAGGTCGTAAGGCCCCACGAACACGGCATCAATCCCGGGCACGTCCAATATCTCGCGGATGTTCTCGACCGCGCGGACATGCTCGATCTGCACGACCACGGCAACCGCATCGTTCGCCCGCTCGACATAGGCCGCGACGTCGAAGCCGTAACCCTGCGCCCGCGCCAGCCCCGCACCGCGCGTGCCGCCCGGTGGATAGCGCGTCAGGGAAACGACCCGCCGGGCGTCGTCGGCCGAATTGACCGACGACACGATGATGCCGTGCGCGACTCAAACGTTCGTGTCAAAGGTCGAGCGCGGAGAGCATCGCTTAAACGTGGTGGAGTTTGCCAAGTGGTGTGAAGTCTTGGAGATCGCTCCTAGCGAGGCCTTCCATGAATTCCTGAATGTTCGCGGGCGCGGAAGGGATCGAAAAATCAGCTCAATTCGCGGGCGCGCATCCCGATAGACAGTGCTCAGTTGTCGCAGCCCCGTACTTCGCAGCACCAAGAGGCTGCCTCAGGCAATAAGCATTTTGACCAGACTGCGCCATCCCCCGCTACGCAGCTTATTTTCGGCATGTAGCGTCTGAATGACGTCCTTCAATACATGAGGTGCATGCGCCAGTCCATGCAGAGCGTTGACTAGCGCCGCTCTCCTGTTTGCTTGTTGTGGCGGCGAAGTAAATTCGCCGTGGTGAATCAGCCTCTGTTCCACGATTGACTGTGCTTCAGGGGTGGAAACCAGGATGTCCTCCGGCGCGCCGGACCACAGCCACAGTTTCGCTCTGGCCAAGATCGGCCTCGCCGGTCGAACAACTCCTCGAGCGACTGCTCCTCTCAGGGTTGTCATTTCGGCGGCAGACAACATATTCGCTCTCGCTAGGTGCTTGCCCAGGATCGACTCGTTGAAGGTGGCGACAAACGGTACGGCAGTCTGGGCAACCTCCGTTTGCAATCCGGCGATAAGTTTCTGAGCTTTTGTTTGCTTTTGTGTGCGCACTTGAACATGTGCGCTGATTGCGGTCAACGCATTCGTGATGCTCGCTGCTTGCGCAGCCGTCAGCCCCTTCTGGAGTAACGGCTGGCGCGTGTCCTCCGTCGCATCCCAGTCCAAGACACCGATCCAGTTCGCCCCCATCTCCTCGAGTAGCAAGCAAAGCTCTGAGACCGACTCTTTGCCCCCCGCAGGCACCACAAGCAGATCGTGGTGATCAGGAGACCTCTGGGTGTGAAGCTCAACCAACTCGCGAATCAGAGTTACATCGATCGGCCCTTCAACGACAACAACCTTCTTCGAAAGAAGTGACTCCGCAGGCCGAAGTCCATACTTGCCCAGCACGATGCGGAGGTCTCGATCCGGTCTGGTGATCCGAATGGCGCGGGCAACAGTGTGGCGAGAATTGTCTACTGAGAGGGGCAACCAGTTCTCTGTCGAAAATTGATTTAGGAGGTAGGGTGAATGCGTTGTAATGAAAGCCTGGGACTCGGCAGTCAGACATTTCTTCAACTCATCTGCGATCGCCATCAGTGATGTTGGATGCAGATGGTTGTCCGGTTCCTCGAAAAGGTACAAGACGAACTTCCCGACGGTCGCACCCAGTTGGCGGTACAGGCTAAGAATCACTGAGCTCTGATGACCCGTACCGAGTTTCTCCAAGTTGAACTCTCGCCCACCAACTCGGACTGAGATAGCAGCCATCGGAAGAAGTGAATCGATCTCGACCGCCCCAGCATCCACTGACAACTCTTGCACGCTGAGCAGGCTGCGCACAGTGGCTTGCGAACCGGCCAGAATCTGCCGGCCGCTTTGAGCAATCTGATCGCGCACCCGTTGATTCAGCTGCGCAAACGAGTTCGCACCTCGCAATTTACGGATCGTACCGGCCAGTGTTGTGCGGAATGGATCGAGACCCCCAGCTGCAAGGTCTCGGATCGGCGGCACGTGAACGATGACCACCTCATCAAGGAGTAGCTTTCGACGTGCATCGTCCGCGTGCTGTCCGTTGATGTAGCACGTGGCCTTGCCATTGCGCTTAACCCTCATCTGATACGTGAATGGTTGGTTGTTCGGCAGTCCCAGTGCAGCTGCAATGTTCGTCGTTGGAGAATCAAAATATATTTTGATCAGAATGCTCGCATTCGGACCGGTCGTGTCTGAACAAAAGTTTGAGGCAGTTTTTCCGGCGTTGTATGCAGTCAGAAACGCGAACTTTAGGGCCCTAAGGACGTTCGACTTACCACAGCTATTCGGGCCACAAATGATCGCCGACCTAGTAGGATTGAGGTCGATTTTGGTGATCGATCTGAAACTGGCAATCTCGAGCCTTGTTATCTGCATCTTTTTGGTCCCGTTAGTCGCCGATCACGCTCAGCCTTCGACTCGATCGCGCCGTACCGAACACGCGCATCTAGCGCCTCTCCGACGCCCCCGCCTTGAGTAGCGGTCGGCTTTGGAGCCCGGGGTTACTGTAACTGCTTCTGTTCGAGGTGCTTGGCGTAGGCGGCCAGCGTCAGTCCGCCGAGGGCCTTCTTGGGTCGCTCTTCGTTGTATTCCCTTCTCCAGGCTTCGATAACTACTTGAGCGCGCTGCAGCGTCACGAACAGGTGCTCGTTCAAGCACTCGTCGCGAAGCCTCCCGTTGAAGCTTTCGACGTAGGCGTTCTGGTTCGGCTTGACAGGCTCGATTAGCTTCAGGGCGATGCGTCGCTAATGCACCCACTCCCCCATCGCCCGACCGCAGAAGTCCTTTGCCGTTGTCGGTGCGGATCACCCGCGGCAAGCCGCGGGAGGTCGCCAGTCGATCGAGGATCCGCGTCACTGGCTGGCCGGACGGTGCGCGCTCCGGCGCAATCGCTACAGCCTCATGAGTCGCATCGACCACACCTGGTTGGCGCTGATCGACCGCAGCAACGGCTGCCGGCCGCCGAGCGGGATCTTCTTGCGCTTGCGCCAGCGCACTTGCAGCTTCTCGATGCGATACAGCCGCTCCACCCGCTTGTGGTTCACCCGCAGGCCCGCCTGGCTGAACTTCAGACGGATCATCCCGACCCCCGTAGCGTCGATGCCGCTGCGCCAGCGCCACGATGCGCTGCCGCAGCTCCTCGTTGCGATCCGGCCGCGGCGCATAGCGATACGCGTTGGCGCTCATCCGCACCACCGCCAGCGCCCGCCGCTCGCTGAGTCCTCGCTCGACCATCTGCCGCACCGCGTCGCGTCGATCGAGTGCGGTCAGAACTTTTTTCGCAGCGCCTCGCGGGTCACCTCGGTCTCGAGCATCGGCTCCGCATGCCGCTTCTTCAGCCGCGCGTTCTCCGTCTCCAGCTCACGTGGCCGCTTGGCCTCCGACACGTTCATCCCGCCGAACTTGCTGCGCCACAGGTAGAACGACGCTTCGCTGAAGCCATGCCGCCGGCACTACTCCTTCATCGGCACGCCTGCCTCCGCCTCGCGGAGAAACCTGATGATCTGCTCTTCCGAAAACCGCTTCTTCACGTCCAATCGCCTTCGTCGGGGGGATTGGACTCCACATGCCGGTGCTACACAAAATCGGGGGGACGTCGGTGCCGACAGAAGCCCTATTAGAAGAGCTGCTGCCGCCCCTTATTCTCTACCTTCTGGCAGAGGTGTGTCCTAGAACGGAATGTCGTCGTCGTCGAACGATGGCTCGGGCGCCGAAGCCGGTGCGGGCCGTGCGGGCGCCGACTGCGGGCCGCGGGCCGGGCCACGTTCGCGGGCGCCCGACGAACCGCCACCCATGCCGCCACCGCCTTCGCCACCACCGCGTCCGCCGAGCATCTGCATTTCATTGGCGACGATGTCGGTGCTGTAGCGCTTGATGCCGTCCTTTTCCCATTCCTCGGTACGCAGGGAGCCTTCGACGTAGACCTGGCTGCCCTTCTTGAGGTATTCGCCGGCGATCTCGGCGAGGCGGCCGAAGAACTTCACGCGGTGCCACTCGGTGCGTTCCTGCATCTCGCCGGTCTGCTTGTCCTTCCACGACTCGGACGTGGCGACGCGGATCGTGGTGATCGCCGCGCCGTTCGGGGTGTAACGGGTTTCCGGATCGGCACCGAGATTGCCGACGAGAATGACCTTGTTGATGCCGCGAGCCATGCGCGCGTTCTCCTGGATCCGTTGGGGCGACCTGCCCGGATGGAGGACGAGCATAGCAAAGCGCCTCCTGGCCTTCCTGGGGCGATCGCCGGCGCGCGCCTCGGAAACCGCCGATCCGGCACGGGCACCCGAGCGTCCGCCGTCGAGCCGGGCCGGCCCGCGGGGCCGCCTCCTTGCCCCCCTGTCGCTCGCAGCCACCGTTCCGCGTCTAATGGGGAATCACGTGAATCGCCAGGCGACCGGCGGCCGGACCGGGCACGCGTCGTGCAGATAGCGACGAGGGGGAGTCATCCAACCATGATCCGAAGACACGTCGCGTCACGTACGGCGCGCCTCTTCATCGCGTTATCGATCGTGCTCGCCGGTGCGCTGCCGGCCATCGCGCAGACCCTGCCGGCCTTTCCCGGCGCGGAGGGCTTCGGCGCGATCGCCACCGGTGGGCGCGGCGGGCGGGTCCTGCACGTGATCACACTCGACCCGGATCCGGCGGGCATCAACGGCGGCGTTGCCGGCGCGCCGAACGCGGGTTCGCTGAACTGGGCGCTGCGCCAGCCGGGCCCGGTGCAGATCGTGTTCGACGTGAGCGGCGTGATGGACGGCGTGGCCTACGTGCGCACCAACGACGTGACGGTCGCCGGGCAGACCTCGCCGGGCGGGATCATCGTGCGCGGCATCGTCTGCGGCGTGCATTACGGCGGGATACCCTGCGACAACCTGATCCTGCGCCACCTGCGCTCCCGCCCGGCCTGCCAGCTCACCGCCGCGGGTGCCGACTGTCCAGCCGGCGACGATGCACTGCGCCTGGATGGCATGCACCGGGCAATGATCGATCACGTATCGCTCGCCAACGCGAACGACGAGACGGTGCAGCTGAGCTGGGCTTCGGACGTGACGATCCAGGAATCGATCCTCGGCGAGGTCGACGGCAGCCATGCGCTGTACGGCGGCATCCTGATGAACTACGCGGCCGATGCCTATCCGCTCGACCGAATCAGCGTGGTGCGCAATCTCTGGTACCGGATCAAGGGCCGTCTGCCGGAGATCCTCTGCGAGTCGAGCGCGCAGGACGACGTCCCGCCGCGGCGCATCGCGGCGTGCCAGGACAACGCGCTGAACCTCGAACTGGCCAACAATCTCTACTTCGATCCCTACTACCCGATGACCTACGGACGCTGGGTCGATGGCGATCCGGCCAACGGACAGTTCCGGCTCCACATGAACCTGGTCGGCAACCGGTTCGTGGTGCGGCCCGATTTCCCCTACGGCATCGCCGACACCGCCCTGATCGCCAACGAACCGGGTGATCCGCCGAGCGCGAACTCGCTGTACGTCAGCGACAACCGCCTGAGCCGCCATCCCGCGCTGGCCGATTACGCCCTGTTCTACTGCTGCAACGACTTCCCGCCCTCGCCGGATGGCAACCAGAACCCCGGCACGGCCGAGCGGCGCGCCACGCGTCATCCATTCCCGGCGATCGCCTACCTGCCCGGCGATGAGCTGGTGACCGTGCTCACGCCACGCGTGGGCGCCTTGCCGCACGACCCGATGGACCGTCGCTATGCAGCCGCGGTGCTTGCCGGTGAATTCGCCGGCCTGCCACACGAGATCCCGGCCGCGAACGATGCGCTCGACCTCGACTTCGATCCCGCCCAGCCGCCACCCGCACCGCCCGACAGCGATGCCGACGGCATGCCGGACGCGTTCGAGCTCCGGCACGGGCTCGATCCGGGGGCGAACGACGCGAACGGCACAACGCTGTCCCTGCCGCTGCTTGGCATCGCCGGCTACACGAACATCGAGGTCTATTTCGCGCTCCTCGCTGCCGAGCGTCTACGCGGCGACGACATCTTCCGCAACGGCTTCGAATAGACCGCCGCGCTGGCGGCCCGCGCCGCGGAGCCGGTCCCCATCCGGCGGCACGTCGCCGGACTCCGGACACCGGCACCGCGCCGGCCCGGCGCCGGCGGCGCGCACGCACTCGTTATAATCGCAGCGATTCCAGCGAGATTCCGTCCCCATGCCGAACGCCGCCGCGGACCTGCCCCGCCCTGCCCCGAATTTCGCCGACGTGCAGGCCCTGGCCCGGGCGGACATGGATGCCGTCGATGCGCTGATCCGCGCGCGGCTCGCCTCCGACGTGGTGCTGATCAACCAGATCGCCGAGCACATCATCGGCGGTGGCGGCAAGCGCCTGCGACC
>CAYYHP010000015.1:0-28377 GCA_964471815.1 uncultured Rhodanobacteraceae bacterium | reverse complement strand
TGGCGGCCGCGAACGGCGACGCCGAACATCGCCAGCTCCTGGCCGATGGCCTGCTCGATGGTTTCCCGGTGCTTGCGGGTCTCCATCGTCGGTTCGGGATTCGATTTCAGGAAGCTGATTAGCGTGCCGACAAGCTCCCGCATCCCGCCAAACCAGAGCAGATGGTCGAAAACCGCTTCCTGCCCGAGCAGATTCATTCGGCGCGGTTGCCATGCCGGCGGCGGTAGGGATGACAACAGGTAGTTCGTACCTCCGCGCACTTTATTCTTGGGGCTCACGTTCTGTGCATTCGAGCCGCCCAAGCTGCGCGCTATCAGATTGGAATAGCTGTGGTGATGTGCATAGGTAGGCTTCTGCTTCTTCGTGCCACGAGCCTCGAATGCCGCACTTCTGGCATCCTCTATCTGCCGGTGAACCTCATGCTCGAGACTGCTGGAGAACATGGGCTGTAGAAGGTGGTACTGATCGTCTTCGGCGGGATTTTCTCCGTAAAGCCAGTAGACCTGCTTGGCAAACGCGCTCGTTGCAAGCTTTTTGTCAGGCCGAATCACACGGCGGAATGAATCCACAATGGAATTTGCGATACCTGGATTCTCATGCAATGC
Organism: uncultured Rhodanobacteraceae bacterium; assembly: GCA_964471815.1. Taxonomy (GTDB): domain Bacteria; phylum Pseudomonadota; class Gammaproteobacteria; order Xanthomonadales; family Rhodanobacteraceae; genus Tahibacter. The sequence continues at coordinate 27,772 of CAYYHP010000015.1, read as the reverse complement.
ACAGACAAGGTCTCGGTCCGCACGGCGGACCCACTCCAGCATCTGTTTCCCCTCCACCTCCACATTCATCAAGAGCGAATAGACATCCAAGTGCTTGGCATCGGTGATAGCGAAGTCTTCTTCCAGTTTCCTGGCGAGACTATGGGTCCCGATTTCAGTGCGGGATACCCAATCGTCCTGGCCATAGTGGATGCTGGTCGCTCCCTTTATGGCGCTATGGGTAAACTTGATCGGGTGTGTCACAACCTTCAGGTTGTGGGCACGTGATGCGGCATCCGCCAACCAAGCGCCGTATTCGTACTTCGATGCCGTCTCGGCGTCGTCCTCCTTGCCTTTCAGCTTGGCTTCGCGTCGTGCTTCGATGAAGCCAGCGATGGCCGAGCGGAAAGCCTTTCCCCTATCGGTCAGTCCAGACATGGATTCCCCTTGCGTTCATTTTGTTGAGCAGTTCCATTGATAACGGACGGAAGCCTCATTTGCTGCGACCTTTGCACCTCCCTTTGGCATAACTTCAATGAATGCATTGCAGCCGTTTTGGTGCGCTCCCCGTCGCCACCATGACCACCCGTAACCTCGACGACGACGTAAAGGCGCGCCTGCGCATGCGTGCGGCCCTGCCTTTAGCACTGCCGGGTGAAGCCCAGCCACGGATGCCAGCGCCAGCCTTGGTCGCTGCGTGGCACCGTCACTGTAGAGAACGCGGCCGCGATGCCGGATAACGGCTTGTCCAGCGCTTCGGCTTGCTCGGCGAGTAGCGCCGCCAAGTCGAACTCGCCCCATGGGCAGATGCCGGATGCCGGTTCCAGCAGGCTCTCGTGCAGCATTTCCCGGGCCGGTACGTACAGCACCCGCCCTCTTCGGTTTGGATCGTCTTCGACGCGATGCGGTACCAACGCCTCCTCGTCTTCATCGGGCAGGAAGACCAGCGTGCGGTCGGGAACGTTGTCCTCGCGGAAGGGTTGCTGCTGCGGCAGCACGCCGGTAAGCGCGGCTTGCGGGTATTGCCAGGCCGACGCGGCTTGGTCGCGCTCTAGCCTTGGCGACGTCGCTCCCTGCCGGCGCGAGGAGGACGAAGGCGGCAGCGACGGAGGCAGCATGCAGGCTTCGATGCGTGCCTGTTCCAGATCCACCAGGTCGTGCCGCGGCCGTCGCTCACTGCCTGACCTCGGTCGGATTCGGGCGATGGCGTCGAGCCGTCGATAGTCCTCCTCGCGCAACAAGGTTTTGAGGCTGTGCGTGGCCAGCAGGAAGCGCTGGTCCTCGGTGGTTTTTTCGAAGCCCGGCTGGATGTAGGCCGGCACCCGCCCGCCATGCTCGTAGTGCCGGAGATTGGTCTCGAACACGAGTACATTGGCCGCCTGTGGCGGCTTGCGGCGATGCCGCTGCACGCGGCCGGCAAGCTGGATCAGCGAGCGCATCGATGAAGGCTCGGCCACTGCCCAGTCGGCATTCCAGTCGCGGCCGACCTCGCAAACCGGCGAGGCGAGGGCGATGAACAGCTGATCGCGCTCCGGGTGCGCATCGAGTGCAGCGCGAATGGCCGGCAGGCGATATACGGCCTGTGGGTCGCCACGCCGGTTGAATGCGGCGTCCAACCGATGTTCGATGGCGGAGCGCTGCACGAGCGGAAAGCGGGCGTGGTAGACGCACAGGTGAATGCGGGCGCCATTCGGCGCACCGAGTGCATATAGCGTCTGAGCCACGTCGAACAGCGGGTCGATGTTGGCCATGCGCACCAGTCCGAAGCTGATGCGCTTGCCGCTGACGGGATCGATTTCGGCATGCCTGTCATGCAGACGCAGGCAGGCATCGCGCACGTACCGGGCGAACTCGCCACGAATCTTTGCTTTCGGTAGATTTCCCGCGATATCCAGCGCGACCAGTTCGGCGCGTCTCAGCGGTTCGGCCTTTTCCAGTCGGGCCGCCCGCTTCTCGACGAACTGCATGTGCTGGCTGACGAAAGTTGCCGGATCGACGCAGGTCGCGGTCTGCGCTCCGAACTCGTCGGTCCACAGGCACGGCACTTCGATCCATTCGGTGCGCTGCCTGCCATCGGTGCCACGATTCCGCCGGTACTGGATGCGTCCGGCTCGATAGGCGTGGAACATGCCTTCCACCAGCGCGGGTGGCAGCGTGGCCGAGGACATCACCACCCGCGTACCGAGCAGGCCCGCCCAGTGCACCAGCCGGGTCAGTGCGGGCAGGTCGTTCAGGTCGTAGTCGTCCAGTTCATCCAATATCAGGTCGGCACTCATCAGCCGCAGCATCGGCGCGATCTGTCGGCCGGCGCGCAGTGACTCCGTGGCCGGCACCATGTGATCCACGGTGCATACCAGCATCGGGGCCGACAGCAGCTTGCGGATGTCAGGGTCGTGCAGTGCGCGCGCGAGCAGCGGATGATCGGCGGTGACGCCTTCGTAGAGGACGTGGCTGTCCTCCTCTATCAGGTCCTGAACCGAGGCAGAGCCGCGCACTTCGGCCCTTTGCTCGTAGTACTCGAACAGGCTGCGGCTGGCCGAGCCGCCGACGCGGATCGCCAGTTCGTCGTCACTCAGGTGCAGGTCGGTGCGGTAGCTGCGCCCTGTTTGCAAGGTCAGCGTGCGCAACCCCAGTGCATAGGTGGCGCGCAACCCCTGCTGGGGGTCGGCCAGGGCATAGAGGAGGCGAGCGTTGGCGAGGGTCTTGCCACAGCCGGTAGACGCCATGTTGACGATGAAGGCACCGTGCTCGCGTGCGGATTCCCGCAGTGAGGTAGCGGTATCGGCCGCCTTGTCCTGCCAGGAAAAGCGCGGATCGGCGCTGCGCTTGCGCAGGCCGCGGTGGTTGGCCAACCGCGGCAGGTAGCGCTCGAAACCCGGCAGGGCGTGGGCGATCAGGCCCGCGTCGCGCGCGACGCCGAGCAGGTGTTCGTCCAGCGGCTGCTTGAGGCTACCGTCGCGGTCAGTGTTGGCGTACAGCCGCGTGTTGCCATCGCTACGCACGCGGTGCGGCGAATCCCCCGGTAGGCCGGAGTAGTGGTGGTCCGCCAGCATCAGGCAGAGGCGGGCCAAGTGCATGACGTAGGGATTGCCTAGCCGATCACCGTCGTGGCGCCGACGCAGCTCAAGCAGGCGTGTCGCCAAGCGCGCGGCCTGTGCGCGCCACTTCGGTTCGACCACCGGCAACGGGCCAGCAGGTTGCCAGTAGGGTTCGGCCTGCGCGGCTTCGGCTTGCTGACGGATCTCGTTCCAATCGTGCGTGACCTGCAGCAGTGGCGTTTCCAGCCATGCGGCGCTGAACCGGCACGAGCGCTTGCCAAGCCAATCCTGGGAACCATCATCCTTCTCGACCGGCACCACCGGGAGGCGATGATGGGTCACGATCAGCCAGGCGACAGCGGCTGCCAGCGGTGGCAGATCACGGAACGGGTATCGTTGGACGGCATCCAGCCCATCGCGCTGGTAGCGGCCGGGTCCGACCCAGTTCTGCTCGTCAAAGGCGTCTGGATCGGCCAGCCGGCTCAGCCAATCGTCGTCGTCACTCCCGCTGACGAAAGCGAGGAACAGGCGCAGCGAGACCCACTCGTGTCGGTACAGGTTCCGTTCCTGCAACTTTCCGCACAGGCGCTCCTGGAACGCGACGCTGGCTTTGCCCAGGTCATGCAGAAGTGCCGCTAACTGGGCCAGCAGGCGGATGTCTTCGCCGGTGTGCCAGTCGTTCTCGTCCTCACGTCGCAGCACGTTGCGCACGGTGGTATTGGTGGGTACCGCGCCCTCGGCGTTGAAGCGGCTCGCGTCGCCGACGATCCACAGCAGCTCGCTGTAGTCACGGCCGCGGATCCAGTGGCAGGCCACGGCGGTGTTCTTGCGTGCCGTCCTGCGCAGCAGCTTGCGCAGGGTGTCCAGGCCGGCTTCGGTGATCGGTGTCTGCCAGGTGCGGTCGCCGCGGCGTTCGGCGAACTGGTCCAGGATGCGCCGTGTTTCGGTCAGCGCGCGCTTGTCGCACTGGGAGATCAGCAGGACGTTCATGTCGTCATGCCCGAGGTCTCCAGCGCCACGGCCTTGATCGTGTCGATCATGAAGTCCAGCGACTCGCTGCGTGTCAGCGTCTCGATGCAGCTGCGGCGGAACGCCTGTTCTTCATCGCCACGCATCGCGGACAGGAAAGCCTGTGGCAGGATGCTGGCGTCCTTGACCAGGTCGGCCACGTCGAACACCAGACCGCCGCGTCGTGTCTTGCCGTGCAGCACCGCCAGGCCATGCGGCAGGCCGAGCACCCAGGTGGCAGTGGCACCTAGGCCATAAGCCAGGTAGTTGCCATGATCGAGGAAGCGGTTGGCCGGGTCGCCACCGGTTCCGCGCTTGGCACGTGTGAAATCGCCGTAGCCGACGGCATCCACCGCCAGCTTGAACAGCGCCTTGGTCAGCCGCGCTTCCTCGGTGAGCAGGGCGGTGTTGTCCTGTGCCAGTTCGATCTGCCGCACGGTGTGCTGCAGCAATTCATCCAGGCGGCCGAGGTCCACTCCGAAGCCGGCTTCGCGCAGAGGTCGGTGCATCCACTGCTCACGCAGCCGGGCCACGCGCCAGCGTTGAAAGGCCTTGGCCGCATACAGGCGCCGATCATCGTCGAACCAGAACTTCACCCATGCTTGCAGGTACTCGGTGGGGCGATATTCGCTTTGTGGCGAGAACCAAGCGCATTCCACATCGATTCCGTTGGCCGAGAACAGCGGCGTCCCACCACCGCCACAAAAGCCGACGAGCACGCCAGCTTTGGCCAGCTCCCGCATCGCCGCTTGCGTGATGGATGTCCCTGTGCCGAGCAGAATGGTTGTTGTGTTGGCGATGGGGATGTTCCAGTAGAGCGAGTGCTTGCCTTGATCGGTCACATACTCGACGCGACCGCCATTGACCAGAACGCGGCAGTGCTCGAGCAGATACAAGTTGGCCCGCTTGGAATGGAGGATGCTCTTCAGATCAGAGGGTGCGAAGGGCGCGGACTCAGTCATCGGTCCACACTCCCGACATCAAACTCCAGTGGTGCCCCTGTTCCATCGATTTGTTGTTTCCAGCTGGCGTGCGCAGGCTATGCTTCCGTGCCATCAGGGTGATGGATCGATCAGGGGCACTCGAGATCTGAAAATCTAGGCAATTCCCCCGGGTGATCCCTGGGTACCTGCCACTCGGCAGGTCACGCGCACACGGGTTTATGCAGCCTACCAGAGTGCTTGCGCATTGTGACCAAGTTGCATCTCGTAGTATGAGACTAGTGGCGTATTAAGCGTAGGTTCCCTTGGCCTGAGGGATGGGTTGCCTCTCCAGGATCAACTCGGCCGCGAACGTTCACTACGAGAAAACCCGCCACAGTCTGTTCATGCAGCGTGGCCGGACCCAGGTCCGGTATTCATCGGCGTTATTCGACACGAGCGCGCCTTGACGGAGTGTCGTAATGAGCTGGTCAGAGCCCTTGGTCTGGCCTGGCAGCAAACATGGGCCGTCGCTGAAGCGGTCAACGCGGAGAGGTGAAGGCGCCATCACCTCTCAGCACTCGTCATTAATTACCTGAAGTCCCTCATCGCGGCGGCGATGATCCGCTCGGTGTCCGAGGAAGGACCTCGGCAGGTGCTCGGCGACCGAGACGGGCAGATAGCACCGGAACACCCGCCCAACCGCTAACGTCCAGCGGCAGGATGCGGAGCCGGGTGGCTACCTCGGGCGTGGCGTCGCGAGAAACCGGTCGTGAACTGGAAATCAGGGAGCGGTACCCGCCGCGGTAGCGTGCACCCAGGAGGAGACGCACCACTCGCAGGCGATCGGCATGTCTCGCGGGATCTGCAGACCGGGGGCGGGCGTCATTCGGGTTGCAATGCCGGCGGCCTTCAGCAGATGACCGGAGGCCAGGTGCTCGTCATGCTGGGCGATCGCGTCGCGCACCAGGGCCTGGGAGGTGTTCGATGTGCGTGAGCAGGAGCCATCCATTGCGCTCACGAACCGAAACACCGGTCGCCACATATTCGACGACCGTCACCGCAATGGGCACGCGCCAATGCATCGAGCCTCCGGCAGGCCGGTCGACTAGACCGAGGCGAGGGCGGATGACATTGACGCGCGGGTGTCAGAGCCGGCCCAGGGAGCGCAGAGTCTGGGCGTCAGTTGCGCGAGCCATGGTTGGTATCGGCTCGAACGCCCACACCGGATGGGCGATGGTCATGGAGTACTGAACTCGAATCGAGAGGACCCGATATGCCTGGTCACGGCGCTGGTCACGCCCTGGTGGCAAGGCCTTTGGCGCGCTCGGCGGGACTCGAACCCACGACCCCAGCCTTCGGAGGGCTGTACTCTATCCAACTGAGCTACGAGCGCGTTTTGAAAGGACGGCTTGTGCGGACCGCATGACCGGCAGGCTGTCGGCGAGCGGCTTCCTGCCGGGTAGGACCGATGGCCTGCGGGAGGCCGGGCGACGGCGGGAAGTGCGGCAAGAATACCCCGAGTCGGCGCGCGGCGGAACCTTGCGGCTCGACAGGGGCGGGCAAGGATAGCTGACACGGGGGCCGGTGGCGGGCGCTACGGCAGCCCTTGGCAAGTCGCGTGGCCGGACGGCATCCGGTAGAGTTGCGTGGGCCGGAAGCGACCTGCCATCCGCTGCTCGGCTACCGGCGGTGTTCGCCAGAGACAATGGTTCGCGCTCGCTTTCTTGGCTGCGCAGCCGTCGCTTATACTGCCGCGCCTCAAGCTGGGCCGGCAGCCGTTCCGGCCGTCAATGCCGCCAACCGGGGTACTTCGTGAGCAGTCCGATCACCAAGACCGATCAGGTCTTTCTGAAGCGTTTTTCCATGCTGATCGCCGGCCTGGCGCTGTTCGCGGTGCTGCTCGCCGCGCTGGCCATGCATGTCTATGGCAACCATCCGCCGGCGGCGAGCCCGGAGCAGGGACGTGAGGTCGCGGCGCGGATCGCGCCGGTGGGTGCGGTATACGCGGGCGATACCGGCCGTGCGGCGCTCGCGTCGGCCGAGGAAGCCGCCAAGAAGAATGCGGTGGCGGCGGCACCCTTCGGCGGCAGTACCGACGGCAAGACCATCTTCGGCGGCCTGTGCAATGCCTGCCACACGACCGGTGCGGGTGGTGCGCCGAAGATCGACGACAAGGCCGCCTGGGCGCCGCGCGTGGCGCAGGGTCTCGACACCCTGACCAAGCACGCGATCGAAGGCTACACCGGCAAGTCCGGCGTGATGCCCGCGCGTGGCGGCAACCCGGCGCTGACCGACGAGCAGGTCAAGGCGACCGTGGAATGGATGGTCAGCCAGGTGAAGTGAGCCGTCCCGCCCCGGTATCGGAAAACGCCGCCCGCGGGCGGCGTTTTCGTTTCAGCGGCATGGCTTTCGTTTCGATTCAGCAGCAAGCCATCGTTTGCCGCCCGCGCAGCGCCTGGACGTGTTTGATCAATGCCGGAAAGAAGGCAGTGAAACTCGCTGCGAGCAGCGTTTTGCGTGCGAGCAGCTCGGGCAGAGCGCGCTCGAGTGGATTGGCATGCCGCAGGCGGCCGCCGATGCCGGTCAATACCTGGCCGATGACGGCCGGCTCGGCATAGGCGCGCGGCAGGTTGTGGCGACGCATGTAGGCCGCGAAACGCGCGAGGCCAGCCGGCAGCCGCATCGCGTTCGCCGTGAGCAGCGCCTGCAGCCGGGCGGAGAACACGTCGAGCGGCTCGGCGCTCCAGCGCACGAAATCGCGGGCCAGCAGATGATCGAACCAGACGTCGAGCAGGATGCCCGCATAGCGACGGAACGGTGCGACGAAGGTGGCGCGGGCCGCGTGCACGGCCGGGTGGCCGTCGGTGAAGACGTCGATCGCGCGGTGCAGGCGGATGCCGGCGCGAACGCGCTCCGGATAGCTCTCGGGGATCGCGCCATGCACGAAATCGCCGAGCAGGCCGCCGAGCATCAAGGCCTCGTCGTCGGCGACGAGCAGCGCATGGGCCAGATGGTTCATGTCCGGATGCTAGCAGGTGCGCCGGCCGCGGCCGGACGATGCGTTATTCTTGATGCATTGCATCAGACCCTGTTGGCGATGGTATCCGACCCTTCCGATTTTCCTGTCCAGGCGGCGGCCTTCACGCTGGCCGGCCCCGTCGGTCCGCTCGAGGTGGCCAGCGACATGCCCGAGGCCGAGTGCGCGCGTGCCGGCACGGCGATCATCTGCCATCCGCATTCGTTGCACGGCGGTACGCTGCGCAACAAGGTCGTGACGATGATCGAGCGCAGCCTGCGCGAACTCGGCCTGGCTACCGTGCGGTTCAACTTCCGCGGCGTCGGTGCATCGGCCGGCACTTTCGATGAGGGTATCGGCGAAACCGAGGATCTCGCTGCGGTTGCGGCTTGGGTGCGCCGCGTGCGGCCCGATGATGTCGTCTGGCTCGCCGGCTTCTCGTTCGGCAGCTATGTTGCGCTGCGCGCTGCCAAGCGCCTCGGTGCGACGCAACTGATCCAGATCGCGCCGCCGGTCGGCCGCTGGGCGTTTGCAGACATCGAATTGCCGGACTGCCCGTGGCTCGTCGTGCAGGGCGAGGCGGACGAGGTCGTGGACCCCGCCGCCGTGTTCGCCTGGATCGATGGCCTCGCCCGGCCGCCGCAACTCGTGCGCATGCCGGATACCGGGCACTTCTTCCATCGCCGCCTGCTCGACCTGCGTGGTGCAATCAAAAACAGCGTGAAGGACCACCTGCCGCCGCTCCGACATGGCGCAGCCTGATCCGCTGCCGGCGACGGCCGTGCTGCCGCCGAGCGCACGCTATGCCGCCGGAGTGATACGCGGTGACTGGCAGGACGATCGGGCACAGCGGCGCGTGCTCGTCGAACTCGACCGTCTGCACGCCGCGCTCACGACGGCGCCGTCGCGCGGCCTGCTCGGCCGCCTGCGTGCCCGCCTCGGCTCCGCACCCGCACCGGCCGAACCGGGCCTGTATCTCTGGGGCAGCGTCGGGCGTGGCAAGACCTTCCTGATCGACCTGTTTTTCGAGGGCCTGCCCGAAGCGCGCAAGCGGCGCGTGCACTTCCATCGCTTCATGCGCGAAGTGCATGCCGAGCTGCGCCGGCTCGAAGGCCGTGCCGATCCGCTCGCCGACGTCGCGCGCACGATCGCGGAAGCGTCGCGCGTGCTGTGTCTCGACGAGTTCTTCGTCGCCGACATCGGCGATGCGATGATCCTCGCCGGCCTGCTGCGTCATCTGTTTGCGTACGGTGTCGTGCTGGTCACGACCTCGAATACCGCGCCGCAGGGGCTCTATCGCGATGGCCTGCAGCGCGCACGTTTCGTGCCGGCGATCGCGCTGATCGAGCGACACTGCCGCGTCGTCGAAATGGTCTCGCCGCACGACTGGCGGCTGCGCACGCTGAGCCAGGCGCGCGTCTACCACACGCCACTCGAAGCGGCGGCCGAAGCCGCGCTCGCCGAATGCTTCCAGCACCTGTGCCACGGTAGCGAGCGGCCGGAACGCGAGATCGAGATCCACGCCCGACGCATCCCCGTGCGCCATCTCGCCGAAGACGCGATCTGGTTCGACTTCGCCGCGCTTTGCGAAGGCCCGCGCGCGGTCGCCGACTACATCGAGATCGCACGCGACTACGGCAGCGTGCTGGTCTCCGGCGTGCCGCGTTTCGATACGACGATGGAAGACGCCGCGCGCCGCTTCATCGAGATGGTCGACGAGTTCTACGACCGGCACGTCAAGCTCGTCCTCTCGGCCGCCGTGCCGATCGTCGCGCTGTACGATGGCCAGCGCCTACGCGCCGAATTCCAGCGCACCCAGTCGCGCCTGATCGAGATGCAGAGCGAGGCCTATCTCGCGCTCGAGCATCGCGGCTGAGCGCACACCCACCCATCACACCGGAAGCCGATGCCCATGAAACCGCGCCACCTCGCCTTGAGCCTCCTCGCGGTCCTGCTGCCGCTCGCCGCATCGGCCGACACGGCGGCGGATGGCACCGCCGCGCGCCTGAGCGCCGCGCTGCAGCCGCAGATCACCGCCTGGCGGCGCGACATCCACCAGCATCCGGAACTCGGCAACCACGAGACGCGCACCGCCGCGCTCGTCGCCGCACAGCTCAGGAAGCTCGGCTATGAGGTGCGCACCGGCGTCGCGCGTACCGGCGTGGTTGGCGTGCTGAAGGGCGGGCGGCCCGGGCCGAAGCTCGCGATCCGCGCGGACATGGACGCGCTGCCGGTGACCGAGGAAGTCGATCTGCCGTTCGCCTCGAAGGTGCGCAGCACATATCACGGCCAGGAGGTTGGCGTGATGCACGCCTGCGGCCACGATGCGCATACCGCGATGACGCTCGGTGTCGCGACGGCGCTCGCCGGCCTGCGCAAGGAACTGTCGGGCGAGGTAATGTTCATTTTCCAGCCTGCCGAGGAAGGCCCGCCGCCCGGCGAATCCGGCGGCGCCTCGCTGATGCTCAAGGAAGGCCTGTTCGCCGGTTTCAGGCCGGATGCCGTGTTCGGCATGCACGTGTTCTATACGCTGCATGCCGGCGAGATCGGCGTGCGCGAGGGGCCGATCCTCGCCGGCTCGGACCGCTTCCACATCAGCGTGCTCGGCAGGCAGACGCATGGCGCGCAGCCGTGGCGTGGCGTGGATCCGATCGTCACGGCGAGCGAGATCGTCACCACCGCACAGACCATCGTCAGCCGCCAGCTCGACATCTCGCGCCTGCCGGCCGTGCTGAGCTTCGGTATGTTCCAGGGTGGCGTGCGCTACAACATCGTGCCGGAGCGCGTGGAGCTCGAAGGCACGATCCGCACCTTCGACGAGGCAATGCGTCAGGACCTGTTCGGACGCCTCGCGCGGATCGCCGAGCACGTCGCCGAGGCGCAGGGCGCGAAGGTCGAACTGAAGATTCCGGCCGATGTCGGCAATCCGGTGACGGTCAACGATGCGGCGCTCACGCAGCGCATGCGGGCGAGCCTCGAGCGTGCCGTCGGCAAGGAGAACGTGCACACGATCCCGCCGAACATGGTCGCCGAGGACTTCGCCTATTACGCGAAGGAAGTGCCGGGTCTGTATTTCCTCGTCGGTTCGGTACCGCCGGCGCAGGATCTCGCGGGCGCCGCGCCGAACCATTCGCCGAAGTTCCAGCTCGACGAGCGCGCGCTCGACGTCGGTACGCGCGCGATGCTGCAGGCGGCGCTCGATTTCCTCGGCCACGAGTGACGGCACACGCCCGCAACTTGCGAACGAGCCATCCTGCGATATGGAGTGATGCCATGCTGATGCGTTCCCTCGGCCCGCAGGGACCCCACGTCTCGGCCCTCGGCCTCGGCTGCATGGGCATGAGCGATTTCTATGGTGCGCACGACGACGCGCAGTCGATCGCGACGATTCACCATGCGCTCGATCGTGGGGTGAATTTCCTCGACACCGCTGACGTGTACGGCCCGCATACCAACGAGGTGCTGGTCGGTCGCGCGATCCGCGGGCGCCGCGGTGACGTGTTTCTCGCGACCAAGTTCGGCATCGTGCGCGATCCGGCGAACCCGACCGCGCGGGGCGTGAACGGACGGCCCGATTACGTGCACGCCTCGATCGACGCGAGCCTCGCGCGGCTCGGTGTCGATCACGTCGATCTCTACTATCTACATCGGGTCGATCCGGCCACGCCGATCGAGGACACGGTCGGCGCGATGGCCGATCTCGTGCGTGCCGGCAAGGTGCGCTACATCGGGCTTTCCGAAGCCTCTGCCGCGACGATCGAGCGCGCACAGCGCGTGCATCCGCTCACCGCGGTGCAGAGCGAGTATTCGCTGTGGACGCGCGATCCGGAGACCAGCGGCGTGCTGGCGACTTGCGGGCGGCTCGGCATCGGCTTCGTGCCGTACTCGCCGCTTGGCCGCGGCTTCCTGACCGGCGCGATCCGCTCGCCGGAGGATTTCGCCGCGGACGACTACCGCCGCGGCAGTCCGCGTTTCCAGGGCGAGAACTTCGCGCGCAACCTCGCGCTGGCCGATGCGGTGAAGGCACTCGCGGCCGACAAGGGCATCACGCCGGCGCAGCTCGCGCTCGCCTGGGTGCTGGCGCGCGGCGAGGCGATCGTGCCGATTCCCGGCACGCGCCGGCAGGCCGCGCTCGACGAGAACCTCGGTGCGCTCGACGTGCGCTTCACGGCCGGGGAAGTCGCCGCGATCGATGCCGTGTTCCCGCTGGATGCCGCGGCCGGCTCGCGCTATCCCGAGACGATGATGCGCCTCGTCAACGGCTGAGCGCGGCATTCAAGGAACCTCCGCACCGGTTCGGGGGTTCCGCGAGCCGCGGAGGGCCCGCCGCGCGGCCTGCGCGCAAGCCCTCGATGCGGCGTGGACGGGCCCGGGCCGGCACCGGATTCGGCGCGGGCGGATGAGTCCGGGATGGACTCGTGCGGGCCCTTCTCAATCCTCGTCCGGCTCGTCGTTGGATACGGGCGGTGTCAGACGGTCGGCGACGGCGTAATGCAGGCGCGCCTCGGCCGCCTTGCCGCTCGCCTCGTAGTCCCGCGCGAGCGCGCGGTGCGCGACTCCGGCAGGCACGGATTCCTTTCCGTGCTGCGTTTCGGCCAGGGCGAGCAGGCTCGCGCGCAAGGGCACGGCTGCCGCGAAACGCTTCGTCTCCTCGTAGCGCATGGCGAGTTCACCGAGCACGTCGCGCAGCTCCGGATGGTGCACGCCATAGGCCCGGCGCTGGATCGTCAGCGCCCGTTCCAGGCGCCGGATCGCGAGCGGTGCGCACGCCTCGTCGTGGCAGTAGTCGCGGTCGGCGAGCGCGATCAGGCACAGCGCGACATCCGGGTGATCGGAGCCCTTGGCGGCCTCGTAGGCGACCAAGGCCTTCCCGAAGAGCGTGACCGCCTCGTCGTTCCTGTCTTGGGCATTGGCCAGCATCGCGAGGTTGTACAGCGTCGTCGCCACCGGGCCGGACTCCTTGCCGTACAGCCGCTCGCGGATCGCCAGGGCACGTTCCCAGAATTGCCGCGCGGTCGCGTAGTCGTCATCCATGTAGTGCAGCGAGGCGAGGTTGTGCAGGACCAGAGCGAGCCAGCCCTCGCCGGCATCCGGATGCGCGTCGAAGATCGCCTTGGCGCGTTCGAGCGGCGACCGGGCGCGGTCGGGCTCACGGGTCGCCCAGATCTCGCCGATGTCGCTCAAGGTCATCGCGGCTTCGATCGAGTCCTTGCCGTGCCGCTGCTCGCGCCAGGCCAGCACGCGCCGGTAGAGCGCTTCGGCGGCTTCGGTGTGACCCAGCTCGCGTTCCGCATCGGCCAAGCCATCCACTAGTGCCTCAAGCTGCGGATCGTCGTTGCCGAATTGCGCCTCGGCGGCAGTGAGCGCGCGCTGCAGCAGCCCACCCGCGCGGGCGTAATCGCCGTTCTTCCTGGCCGTCTCGCCCTCGTCGCGCAAGGCTTGCCACGTTTCGGCATCCACTGGCTGCACGGCCGATGCCGCACCGGTGGCCGGTGTACCCGCGCTCGGCGCGGCACCGCCGCAGCCGGTGAGCGCGAGCACCAGCGGGATGAACGGCAGCGGAAAGAGGGCGGTCCGTGACATGTACAATTCCTCGGAGTGCCCCGGGATAACGTTGCGGCAGCCGCGAAGCGAACGGCGCGCGGCCTGCGGCCGACACTCTGCCCGATCCGAATCCTGATGACCGATTCCATTCTCTCGCCACTCGGCAAGCCCGTCGCCTATCGCGACGACTACGATCCCACGCTGTTGTTTCCGATTCCGCGCGCGACCAAGCGCGCCGAACTCGGTCTCGGCGACGAGCTGCCGTTCCACGGCGTGGACATCTGGAACGCCTACGAGCTCTCCTGGCTCGATGCGCGCGGCAAGCCCATGGTCGCGGTAGCGGAATTCCGCATACCGGCCGAATCGCCGGCACTCATCGAATCGAAATCGTTCAAGCTGTACCTGAACTCGTTCGCGCAGACGCGGCTCGCGGGGCTGGAGCAGTTGCGCGAACGGCTCGTCCGCGACGTGTCGCGTGCGGCCGGCACGCCGGTCGAACTGCGCCTCGTGCGGGCCGTCGAGTTCGCGCGCGAGTCTCTGCAGGAGCTCGAAGGCGCGTCGATCGATGCGCTCGACGTCGCGATCGAGGACTACGGCCCGCCGAAGCCGGACTACCTCACCGCGGACCCGGCGCGCCCGGTTCGCGAGGCCCTGGTTTCGCATCTCCTCAAGTCGAATTGCCCGGTCACCGGCCAGCCCGACTGGGCGAGCGTGCAGATCCGCTACGCAGGACCGCGCATCGACCGCGAGGGCCTGCTACGCTACCTCGTTTCGTTCCGCCGGCACAGCGATTTCCACGAACATTGCGTGGAACGCATCTTCCTCGACCTCCGCGCCCGCTGTGCGCCCGAGCAGCTCGCGGTCTGCGCCCGCTACACGCGCCGCGGCGGCCTCGACATTAATCCGTATCGCAGCTGCATTCCGGACGATCTGGCGCCGAACCGGCGCAGCGCACGGCAATAGCGCGGTGTGCCCGGGCCGGCATGGGCTCAGACGCGGCCGGCCGCGGCGAGCGCTGCCCACTCGGCGTCGTCGAACAGCCGCGAGCGCGTGAGGAAGCGTCGTCCGCTGCCGTTCTCGAGCGAGAACATGCCGCCGCGGCCCTCGACCACGTCGATGACGAGCTGGGTGTGCTTCCAGTATTCGAACTGCGGACGGCTGATGTAGAACGGCGCACCGCCGATCGCGCCGAGCAGGATGTCGCCCTCGCCGACGAGGAACTCGTCGCGCGGATAGCACATCGGCGAGGACCCGTCGCAGCAGCCGCCTGACTGATGGAACAGCACCGGACCGTGATGTGCGACGAGGTCCGCGATCAGGGCGAGCGCGGCCGGCGTGGCCGTGACCTGATCGACCGTGGACGATGGGCCGTGCTCGTGCATCGCGTGCTCCTCGCCGGAAGGGCCGCGGCGGACCGCGGCCCTTCGTTCCACGCTCAGAAGAAGCCGAGTGCCTTCGGGCTGTAGCTGACCAGCAGGTTCTTGGTCTGCTGGTAATGCTCGAGCATCATCTTGTGCGTCTCGCGGCCGATGCCGGACTGCTTGTAGCCGCCGAACGCCGCATGCGCCGGATAGGCGTGGTAGCAGTTGGTCCAGACGCGGCCGGCCTGGATCGCGCGACCGAAGCGGTAGCAGGTGTTGGCATCCCGGCTCCACACGCCGGCGCCGAGGCCGTACAGCGTGTCGTTGGCGATCGCGAGCGCCTCGGCTTCGTCCTTGAACGTGGTCACCGAGACGACCGGTCCGAAGATCTCTTCCTGGAAGATGCGCATCTTGTTGTGGCCGCGGAACACGGTCGGCTGCACGTAGAAGCCGCCGGCCAGATCGCCGCCGAGCTGGGCGCGGCCGCCGCCAGTCAGCACCTCGGCGCCTTCCTGCCTGCCGATGTCGATGTAGGACAGGATCTTCTCGAGCTGCTCGGACGAAGCCTGTGCGCCGATCATCGTCGCCGGGTCGAGCGGATCGCCCTGGCGGATCGCTTTGACGCGGGCCAGCGCGCGCTCCATGAACCTGTCGTAGATCGATTCGTGGATCAGCGCGCGCGACGGGCAGGTACAGACCTCGCCCTGGTTCAGGGCGAACATCACGAAACCTTCGATGGCCTTGTCGAAGAAGTCGTCATCGGCCGCGCAGACGTCGGCGAAGAAGATGTTCGGCGACTTGCCGCCGAGCTCGAGCGTCACCGGGATCAGGTTCTGGCTGGCGTACTGCATGATCAGACGGCCGGTCGTGGTCTCGCCGGTGAACGCGATCTTGGCGATGCGGTTCGACGAGGCGAGCGGCTTGCCGGCCTCGATGCCGAAGCCGTTGACCACGTTCAGTACGCCGGGCGGCAGCAGGTCGCCGACGAGTTCGAGCCAGACCAGCACGCTCGCCGGGGTCTGCTCGGCCGGCTTGAGCACCACGCAATTGCCCGCGGCCAGCGCCGGGGCCAGCTTCCAGCACGCCATCAGCAGCGGGAAGTTCCAGGGGATGATCTGGCCGACCACGCCGAGCGGTTCATGGAAATGGTAGGCGATGGTGTCGTGGTCGATCTCGCCGATCGAGCCTTCCTGCGAACGGATGCAGCCGGCGAAATAGCGGAAGTGGTCGATCGCGAGCGGCACGTCGGCCGCGCGCGTTTCGCGGATCGGCTTGCCGTTGTCCCAGGTCTCGGCATGCGCGAGCAGGTCGAGGTTGGCTTCCATGCGATCGGCGATGCGGTTGAGGATCACCGCACGTTCGGCCGCCGAGGTGTGACCCCAGGCGGACTTGGCCTTGTGCGCGGCATCGAGGGCGCGTTCGATGTCGTCCTTGTCGGAGCGCGGGATCTCGCACAGCACCCGGCCATTGATCGGCGAGATGTTCTCGAAATACCGCCCGTTCACGGGCGCGATCCACTCGCCGCCGATGAAATTGCCGTAGCGCTGCCTGAAGGGATGCGTGATCTGGCTCATGAGGTTCTCCGGGTTGAGAGCGGAGCCGGCATTGCAGTGCGCATGCCAATGCGCATCGATGCTGCGATGAAGCATGCGGTTCGCCACGTGATGATGCGACCGACGTTACGCAGCCTTGCGCGGCGCAGCACCATGCATCGCGAAAGCCGCATTGCGTTCGCGCAGGCGCTGTGTTGTGAATGACGACACGTCGACAGGCGACTGTCGCAAAACGCGACACTCAGCGGAGGGGCTGGGCATGCGCACCACGATCAGGACACCACAGGCCGTGCTCGCTGCACGGCGCCGATTCTTCGAGCAGGGCCAGGGCGCCGCGAGCGGCGTACCGCCGGCGATCCTCGCGTCCTGGCGGCGCTGCCTCGCCCACGGGCTCGCGGCCGGGCGGTCGTTCGCCGCCGAACCGCTGTCCGGCGCGGCGCTGCGCGAAGCACGCGAACGCCAGCGGCAGTTCCTGCTGCTCGTGCGGCCCGAACTCGAGGCCCTGCACGAGCAGGCGCACAGCACCGGCAGCATAGTGATGCTCACCGATGCCGGCGGCCTGATCCTCGACGCGATCGGCCATCCGGATTTCCTCTCGAAGGCCGCGCGCGTGGCACTCGCACCGGGCGTGTCGTGGAGCGAAGCGTCTGCCGGCACGAATGCGATCGGTACCGCGCTCGTCGAGCGGCAAGCGGTCGAAGTGCGCGGCGGCGAGCATTACTTCGACGGCCACCGCATCCTGAGCTGCTCGGCGATGCCGATCCGGGATCCGTGGGGGCATGTCGCCGGCGTGCTCGATCTGTCGGGCGAAGCCTCGCAGCATCATCTGCACGCGCTCGGCATGGTGCGCCTGGCCGTCGAGCAGATCGAGCACCGCTGGTTCGCAAGCGGCTTCGACGGCTGCGACGTGCTGCGCCTGCATCCCGAACCGGGCCTGCTCGGCACGCCGCGCGAGGGCATCCTGGTGTTCGCGCAGGGCCGCCTGCATGCCGCGAACCGGCACGCTCTGGCGATGCTCGGCCTCGACTGGAACGACCTGGGCCGGCGTCGCTACGGCGAGCTGTTCGAGATGCCGTGGTCGCGATTGCGCGAGGACGGCCAGGTGCGCGACCGGCACGGCGCATGGTTCGGCGTGCGTCTCGACACGCCACCGCGGACCGTCGCACGTCCGGCGGCCTGGTATGACGGGCGGTCGGGTGAACGCCGGCCATCATGCGAGGCGATGCTGCCCGCGGCGCCGGCACCGGTATTCGGTATCACGGTCGGTCGTGAGCTGGAGCGCGCCACGCGCGTGCTGGATGCCGGCATCGCCGTGCTGGTCCAGGGCGAGACCGGCACCGGCAAGGAGGTCTTCGCGCGCGAGCTGCATCGCCGCAGCCGGCGCGCGGGCGGACCGTTCGTCGCCGTGAACTGCGCCGCACTGCCCGAGGGGCTGATCGAGGCGGAGCTGTTCGGCTACATCGATGGCGCCTTCACCGGCGCGCGCCGCCACGGCAGCCCGGGACGTCTGCGCGAGGCCGACGGCGGCGTGCTGTTCCTCGACGAGATCGGCGACATGCCACTCGTCCTGCAGGCGCGCCTGCTGCGCGTGCTGCAGGAGCGCGAGATCACGCCGCTCGGCGGCGGCAAACCGGTCGCGGTCGATTTTGCGGTGCTCGCCGCGACCCATCGCGACCTGCGCGAGGCGTCTGCCGCGGGCCGTTTCCGCGAGGATCTCTACTACCGCATCGCCCAGCACGTCGTGCATCTGCCGGCAGTGCGCGAGATGGCGGCACGCGAGGCGCTGATCGAGCGCCTCTGGCAGGACCTGCGGCCCGTGCCGGCGCTGTGCCTCGACCCGGCCGCGCGATCCGCCCTCGCGGCCGCGGACTGGCCCGGCAACCTGCGGCAGCTCGTCGCAACACTGCGCAGTGCGATCGCGCTGCGCGAGCATGCCGATCGCGTCGTGCTCGACGATCTACCGGCCGACCTGTGCCGCCCGTCGGTAACGTCCGCCCTGCCTGCTGACGGGGCGGCCAAGGACGGCGTGGCGCGGCCGCTGGCCGAAATCACGGTGGATCTGATGCGTGCCGAACTCGCGCGCAGCGGCGGCAATGTCGCGCTTGCCGCACGCCGGCTCGGCGTGAGCCGCAGCACGTTGTACCGCCGCCTCGTCGTGCGCGCGTGACGTCGGTAATGGCCACGGCATCGGAAATGCCCAGACGTGCCTTGCGCGCGCGCGGCGAACCGCGACAATAGCCACCCGCTACCTCGTCCGTGTTCCGCTGCGAACACGCCTTCCCTCTCGGAGACCCGCATGGCCGAACCCATCCTGACCGCCCCCGCCGGCGGCGCCAAGATCAGCATCCAGAACGGCAAGCTCGTGGTGCCGGACAACCCGATCGTGCCGTTCATTGAGGGCGACGGCACCGGCCCGGACATTTGGCGCGCTTCGGTGCGCGTGTTCGACGCGGCCGTGGCCAGGGCCTACGGCGGCAAGCGCAAGATCCACTGGATGGAGGTGTTCGCCGGCGAGAAGTCGAACAACCAGTTCGGCACCTGGCTGCCCGAGGCCACCGTGCAGGCCTGCCGCGACTACCTTGTCTCGATCAAGGGCCCGCTGACCACGCCGATCGGCGGCGGCATCCGCTCGCTCAACGTCGCGCTGCGCCAGATGCTCGACTTGTACGTCTGCCTGCGCCCGGTGCGCTGGTTCAAGGGCGTGCCTTCGCCGGTCAAGCATCCGGAGAAGGTAGACATGGTGATCTTCCGCGAGAACACCGAGGACATCTACGCCGGCATCGAATACCAGGCCGGTTCCGAGGCCGCGCAGAAGTTCCTCGACTGGCTGGCCCGGGAGGATCCGAAGGCGTTCGACAAGATCCGCTTCGGCACCGCGGCCAGGGCGCAGGGCTGGCAGCAGGCGCTCGAGGGGATCGGCGCGCCGCACCGCGAGGTCGGCGTGCAGGTCGGCGTCGGCATCAAGCCGGTCAGTTACCTCGGCACCGAGCGCCTCGTGCACAGCGCGATCAGCTATGCGATCCAGAACAAGCGCAGGTCGGTGACCCTGGTGCACAAGGGCAACATCATGAAGTTCACCGAGGGCGCGTTCCGCAACTGGGGATACGAGCTCGCCGAGAAGATGTTCCCGAACCAGGTCTACACCTGGGAGCAGTGGGAGCGCACCAAGGCGGCCAAGGGCGAGGCCGAGGCGAATGCCGAGCAGAAGGCTGCGCTGGCTGCCGGGCGGATCCTCATCAAGGACGCGATCGCCGACATCACGCTGCAGCAGGTGCTGACCCGTCCGGACGAGTTCGACGTGATCGCCACGCTGAACCTCAACGGCGACTATCTCTCCGACGCGCTCGCCGCGCAGGTCGGCGGCATCGGCATCGCGCCGGGTGCGAACATCAACTACGTCACCGGCCATGCGGTGTTCGAAGCCACCCACGGCACGGCGCCGAAATACGCGAACCTGGACAAGGTCAACCCGGGCTCGGTCATCCTCTCCGGCGAGATGATGCTGCGCTACATGGGCTGGACCGAGGCCGCCGACGCGATCATCGTCGCGATGGACAAGGCGATCGGCAACAAGGCCGTGACCTACGACTTCGCCCGCCTGATGGACGGCGCGCGCGAAGTAAAGTGCTCGGAGTTCGCCGACGAGCTGATCAAAGCGTTGTAAGACCGCCCGGCGCGACGCGCAGTGACGCGTCGCGCCAGCCCAACCTGTGCGCCCCCGGCAGTACGCTCTCGACCCGCGTCAGCGGTCCTTCGTCGGAAGCCGAGCCCGGGGGTGTTTTTTCAGTACCGACGATGTGCCGCGCAGCCGCTCCGGCTCCGCGACGCTTGCGATGCCGCTCCCGGGTGGGCCGGCAGGCGCAGCCGATGAAGGGCCATCGCGCGGGGAGGTGCTTGCGCTGGCGATCCGCCGGAGATCGTCGGCTCTCCGCCTACGCCTCGCGCGACGCCCCCGCTGCCGCCAGCGCGGCGAGATAGTCCCGCCAGTTCGTCTCGTAGTGGCTGCCCAGTTCATGGAGCACGGACCACGAGAAGATGCCGCTCGCATGGCCGTCGTCGAAGCGCAGCAGGACGGCATAGTTGCCGACCGGCTCGATGGCGACGATGTTCACGTCGCGCTTGCCGGTGACGAGCACACGCTGGCCGGGACCATGGCCCTGTACCTCGGCGCTGGGCGAGTGCGTGCGCAGGTATTCGCAGGGCAGGCGGAAGGTCTCGCCCGTATCGAACGCGACCTCCAGGACATGCGAGGCGCGGTGCAGGGTAATCGCGGTCGGACGCGGGCCGCTCACGCGCGGCTCAACGGACCGGATCGGTACGCGGCAGGCGCGATTCGAGCGGATCGGGCGGCAGGCCCGCGACGCGGTAGAGCGTATCCATGTAGGCCGTGCCGAAGCCGATCGAGCCGATCTCGGCGAACTCGTAGGCGCCGGTGTCCGGGTACCAGCGCGCGTTCGGATCGATCTCGCGCAGGATCAGCGCATCCGCTTCGACGTCCTCGAGGCGGCCGATGTAGCTCGCCTCGCCGGTTTCCTCGTCGAGCATGTTGACCGAGATGACCGGCGTGATCTCGGCCGCCGAGCGCGCGACGGCGGCCCAGTCGTCGAGGCGGAGACCATTCAAGGGCTGTGGCGTCTCGCCGTTCATCGCCAGCGCCTTTTCGACGAACTCGCGCGAGGGATCCTCCTCGGCATGCGTCAGGTCGCCGAGCGCGAGGACGAGGTAACCGTCGAAGCGCATCGAGTCGGACAGCTCGGCGATCAGCGCGAACTCCGCGGACAGGCCGACGACGAAGCCGTGCACCCAGCCCGCATCGATGCCGTCGCGCTTGAGGCGCACGGGGATCTGCCGTTCGAGGGCCTCGCGCAGGTAGGCGCGCGGACCGCGGGCCTTGAAGCGGACGACGTTGCTCATGGGTGCGGATTGTACCCCGAGCCGGGAACGGCGTCGCGCCATGCGGCCGCCTGTCACGCCGGCAGGCGTGGGCCGCCCGCAAGGCATGCGGGATGCCCGCCCGCCGGGCCGGATCGCTCAGAGGATGTAGCGCGACAGGTCCTCGTCCTGCACCAGCTCGCCGAGGTGGCGATCGACATAGGCCGCGTCGATCACGTAACGCTCGCCACTCCGGTCCGGCGCTTCGTAGGAAATCGTGTCGAGCAGGCGCTCGAGCACGGTGTGCAGGCGCCGCGCGCCGATGTTCTCGGTGCGCTCGTTGATCTGGAAAGCGATTTCGGCGAGGCGGCGTACACCGTTGTCGGTGAAGTCGAGCGTGACGCCTTCGGTGGCGAGCAGCGCGGCGTACTGCCGGGTCAGCGCGTTGTGCGGCTCGCGCAGGATGCGCACGAAGTCGTCGGCATTCAGCGCGGCCAGCTCGACGCGGATCGGGAAGCGGCCCTGCAGCTCGGGGATCAGGTCGGAAGGCTTGGCGAGCGAAAACGCGCCCGAGGCGATGAACAGGATGTGGTCGGTCTTGACCATGCCGTACTTGGTCGAGACGGTCGAGCCTTCCACGAGCGGCAACAGGTCACGCTGCACGCCCTCGCGGCTCACGCCGGCGCCGTGCCATTCGCCGCGCTGGGCGACCTTGTCGATCTCGTCGAGGAAGACGATGCCGTTCTGCTCGCAGGCGCGCAGCGCCTCGGCCTTGATCTCCTCCTCGTTGAGCAGCTTGCCGGCCTCCTCCTCGATCAGCAGCGGCCGCGCGGCACGCACGCTGAGGCGGCGCTTCTGCGTGCGGCTGCCGGCGAGGTTCTGGAACATCGAGCGCAGCTGCTGGCCCATTTCCTCCATGCCCGGCGGCGCGGCGATCTCGACGCCGACGTTGAGCTGCGTGTCGAGTTCGATCTCGCGCTCGTCGAGCCGGCCTTCGCGCAGCTGCTTGCGGAGTTTCTGGCGCGTGTCCGATTCGGCGGCGGTGGGTGACGACGCATCCCACTCGCTCGCGCGGCGCGGCAGCAGCGCATCGAGCAGGCGGTCCTCGGCGCGGTCCTCGGCCTGCGAACGCACGCGTGCCTTGGCCTGCTCGCGGGTCTGCTTGAAGGCGATGTCAGCCAGGTCGCGCACGATCGATTCGACATCCTTGCCGACGTAGCCGACCTCGGTGAACTTGGTCGCCTCGACCTTGATGAACGGCGCGTTCGCGAGGCCCGCCAGACGCCGCGCGATCTCGGTCTTGCCGACGCCGGTCGGGCCGATCATCAGGATGTTCTTCGGCGTGACCTCCTCGCGCAGTGCCGGATCGAGCTGCATGCGCCGCCAGCGGTTGCGCAGCGCGATCGCGACGGCGCGCTTGGCGGCCTGCTGACCGACGATATGACGGTCGAGCTCGTTGACGATTTCGCGGGGCGTGAGTTCGGACATGATGGAGAGCGAGCCGGGAGCGGGGAATCGAGAATCGGGAGCGGGAACGAGATGGGCTTGGACGGGTGGAGTTTTCACCCGACTCTCCGTTCCTCGTGCCCTGTCTCCAGTTCCTCGATCGTGACGTTGTGGTTGGTGTAGATGCAGATGTCGCCGGCGATCTTCAGTGCGCGCGCGGCGATCTCGCGGGCTTCGAGCGCGGTGTTCTCGAGCAGCGCCTTGGCCGCGGCGAGTGCGTACGGGCCGCCGGAGCCAATCGCGATCAGGCCGTTCTCCGGCTCGAGCACGTCACCGTTGCCGGAGATCAGCAGCGAGGATTCCCGGTCGGCCACGGCGAGCAGGGCTTCGAGCCGGCCGAGACGCCGGTCGGTGCGCCATTCCTTGGCCATCTCGACCGCCGCGCGCACCAGCACGCCGTTGTGGCGCGAGAGTTTGTCCTCGAACAGCTCGAACAGGGTGAAGGCATCGGCCGTCGCGCCGGCGAAGCCGGCGAGCACGTCGCCCTTGCCGAGCCGGCGCACCTTGCGCGCATTGGCCTTCATCACGGTGTTGCCGAGCGTGACCTGGCCGTCACCGCCGATCACGACGTGCCCGTTGCGGCGCACGGAGACGATGGTGGTGGCGTGGAAACTGTCCGACATGGGCAATTCCTGCGGGCGAGGCGGTTCGAGCTTGGGCCGGACCGAGAGGATTGCAAGGGGCCGGCAGAGATTGCGGCGCTCAGGTGTCGCCGTCGCGGCGTCGGCGCGCGCGCGGGTGCGCGGCGTCGTACACGCGCGCGAGGCGCTGGAAGTCGAGGTGCGTATAGATCTGCGTGGTGCCGATGTCGGCATGGCCGAGCAGCTCCTGCACGCCGCGCAGATCGCCGGAGGATTCGAGCACGTGGCTCGCGCACGAGTGGCGCAGGAGATGCGGATAGACGCGCTTCCAGATGCCCTGTTCGCGGGCCCAGTGGCGCAGGCGCCGGCGTACCGCGTCGCCGCTCAGCGGGCGACCGTCGCGGCCGCGGAACACCGGCATGTCCGCCGTGGCCGCCGCATCCTCGGTGCGCCAGGCGGCGAGCGCCGCGCAGGCCAGCCGGCCGACCGGCACGATGCGTGTCTTGCTGCCCTTGCCGGTCACGCGCGCACTGCCTTCGGCGAGGTCGAGGTCGCGCCAGACGAGTCCGGTGAGTTCGGCCAGACGCAGGCCGCTGGAATAGAACAGTTCGAGCATCGCGCGATCGCGCGTGGCGAGCGGCGTATCGGCGGGAATCGCGAGCAGGCGTGCCGCCTCGTCGGTATCGAGTACCTGCGGCAGCTTGCGCGGCGCCTTCGGCGCGCGCACGCCCTCGGCCGGATTGGCCTTGAGTTCACCTTCGCGGGCGAGGAAGCGGAAGAAACTGCGGCAGACCGACAGCAGACGCTGCAGGCTCTTCGGCGACAGGCCGCGGCGGTGCTGCGCGGAGACGAAGCTGCGCACCTGTTCGCCGTGCAGATCGCGCCAGGCGGCGATGCCGAGGCCTCCGGCGTAGCGGACGAGGGCGGCGAGGTCGCGCCCGTAGTGGTGCAGCGTGGCCGGCGAATAGCGCCTCGCCACGCGCAGATAGTCGAGATAACGCTGCGTCGCGCTGACGAGCGGCGCGTTCACGCCGGCGGATGACGGGCAACCGCTGTGGCGATCGCCTCGGCGATGAGCTTGAGGAACACCGTACCCATGCCCGGATGGAAACGATTCGGATCGACACTGCCGATGGCCAGCATGCCGAGGCCCTGTACCGGCATCAGCACGGTCGATTTCACGTCCGCGGCACGCGCGCCGAACAGGTAGTCGAGCTTGTCCTGGTGCAGGCGTCCGCACAGGGGTTCGCCACGCGCGAGGAATTCGGCAAAGGCCGGCAGGGCGGCCACGCCCTGCGGTTCGAGGATCAGCCATTCGGCGGCCGGCAGGTCCGCGTCGGTACGGAACAGGACGAGGCGCACGAGATCGGTGTGGAAGTCCTCAGTCAGGCTCGCCACCACGCGCGTCACGCTGTCGGCGAGCGAGGTCGCACGCATCAGCGCGAGCGTCAGCGTGTGCACGCGCACCATGAGCTGTTCGTTCTCGTGCGCGATCTCGATCAGCTCGTGCAGACGGCGGTTCAGCTCGCGATTCTTGTCGCGCAGCACCTCGAGCTGGTAGCTCGCCAGCGAGGCGGCCTGGCCCTGGTCGCGCGGCAGACGCAAGGCGAGCGCGAGGTCCGGAAATTCGCTGAGAAATTCCGGGTGCCGGCGCAGATAGCTCGCGACCTCCATCGCCGTCAGTCCGTCCCTGATCGACATTTCGCTCATGGCCACCATTCTCCTTCGAACACGAACTCTGCCGGTCCGGTCATCCACACCGATCCCTGGCCGCGCCAGGCGATCGTGAGTTCGCCGCCGGGCAGGACGACGCCGACCTCGTTGTCGACACGCCCGCGCCGTGCCAGCACGACCATTGCCGCACAGGCGCCGCTGCCGCAGGCGAGCGTCTCGCCGACGCCGCGTTCCCAGACGCGCAGGCGCACGCGGTCGCGTGCCAGGCGCTGCACGAAGCCGACGTTGCAGCGTTTCGGGAAATCCGCATGCGCTTCGAGATGCGGGCCGAGCGTGGCGACCGGTGCGGTATCGACGTCGGGCACCTCGACCACCGCATGCGGGTTGCCCATCGATACCGCGCCGCATTCGACCAGCACGTCATCGAGCGCAAATCGATACAGGGGCACCTCGCGTTCCGCACGCAACGGTATATCGGCGGGCGCGAAGCGCGGGATGCCCATGTCCGCGCGTACGCGGCCATCGGCCAGCAGTTCCACCGCGACCGGGCCGGACGGACTTTCCAGGCGCGCCGCCCCGGCCGCGAGCGCGCCCGCGCGGCCGAGCCAGGCGGCCACGCAGCGCACGCCGTTGCCGCACTGTCCGGCCGGACTGCCGTCGGTGTTGTATATGCCGTAGCGGAACGCGCAGTCCGGATCACCCGCCGGCTCGATGGCCAGCAGCTGATCGAAGCCGATGCCGAAATGCCGGTCGCCGAGGCGACGGATCGCCGCCGCGTCGAGATCGAACGGGCGCTCCCGGCAATCGAGCACGACGAAGTCGTTGCCGAGGCCGTGCATCTTGGTGAAGCGCCGGCCGGCGCCCGCGACGGCGGTATTCACGACTGCGGCGGGGCCTGCTTCGATGAAGCCTGCTTCGGGTCGGCGGGCGTCTTCGCCGGCGCCTTGTCGGCGGGCGGCGATTTGTCCGGCAGCACCAGATCGCCCTTGTTGCCACAGGCGGCTAGCAGTAGGGCGGTAGCAAGGACGAGCACGGAGGCGAGGCGGCGCATCGGGCGTTTCCTTCGACGGGGCGGAGGCACCGTGCCGCCGCCGGGGCACAGTATAGACCCCGGCATCGCCGCTGCCGGAGAGTCCGGTTCCGCGGTGGCGCCATGGCTCGGTGAGGGCCGCTTCGGCTGGCGCCGAACGGTCGCGATCGGCAGTGTCGCTCCCTGCGGGATGCTCCCGCTTCCATGCGACGTAGCGCCAGGTCCGGGCGCCGAGGGTGGCCGGCGCCGTATCCGTTCGAGACCTCGCCGCCAGCCGATGTAAAGAGGAACTCTGCTTTGCCGTCTGCTGTGTACGTACCATGCGGCGCTGTCCATTTTGATGACTCCACGGACAAACGATCATCGCTGCAAAGTGAGACTGTGTCGCGCCCGAAGGGGACGGTGCTAGTAGTGACGCCACCTCCAGCGGAGCGTGGCGCCGCCGGCGGATGCGGTCGGGTTTCCGGATCTCATGTGTCGTGCGGGCGCATGGGGCGGTTCCCGGCATGCCGTCCGTCTCGACCTCGCCATCCTCCGAGCGCGGCAGTCCCGCCGCGACTTCCGTCCCGCAGGCCAGGCTGGAGGCAGGCCGTGGGAGTGCCGGACAAAGGAGGTCCCATGACCCGCCGATCACACTGTCCACAGCGTTTCCGTTGCGCACGCAGTGCGCTCCTGCTCGCCATCGCCCTGGCGCTCACGGCTGGCCAGGCCGGCGCCCAGTCGAACACCACCGGCGCGGTGTTCGGCCAGGCATCGCCTGGCGCTACGATCACCCTCGAGAATCCCGCGACCGGCCTGCGCCGGGACGTGACCGCCGCGACCGATGGACGCTTTCATTTCGGTGCGCTGCCGCCGGGGCGATACACCGTCACGAGCGGCGGTGCCACGCGCGAGGTCAAAGTGGTCGTCGGCAGCGGCAGCGAGGTCCGCTTCGCGACCGCTGAAGCCCAGCAGCTCACAAGCATCGAAGTTCAGGCGAATGCCGCGCTGCCGATCGACGTTTCGTCGGTCGAATCGACCACGATCCTGACCGCCGAACAGCTCGATCGATTGCCGATTGCGCGCAGTACCACAGGCATTGCCCTGCTCGCGCCGGGCACGACGCGCGGCGATCCCGCGTTCGGTGGCCTCGCCTCGTTCGGCGGCTCCTCGGTGGCCGAGAACACCTACTACGTCAACGGCTTCAATGTGACCGACGTCTACCGGAACCTGGACTTCGCCGAAGTGCCGTTCGAGGCCATCGAGGAAACCCAGGGACAGGCGCATACGGTGCCGAGTTCGGCCGTTCGACCGGCGGCGTGGTGAACGTCATCACCAAGCGCGGCTCGAATGACTGGAAGTTCGGCGGGCGGGTGTCATGGGTGCCGAAATCGCTGCGGAGCACTGCACCCGATGTGCTCAGCAGGGATGGACAGATGCTGAACTACAACGCACGGGACACGTCGTGGTCGGCGGCTGCCTCCGCCTACGCGAGTGGACCGATCATCCCGGACCGCCTGTTCTTCTATGCGCTATATCAGCAAGGGCGCGCGAGGTCATGGGGAGTGACCAGAGCAAGTGCCAGCCGCCAGATCGAATCGGTCAGGACCGACCCCCTGTGGTTGGCCAAACTCGACTGGAACATCACAGATAACTGAGCCCCTCCCCGGAGTTGGACCACGCTAAGTTGGAAAAACCGACGCTCTTG
>CAYYHP010000014.1:0-28841 GCA_964471815.1 uncultured Rhodanobacteraceae bacterium | reverse complement strand
TGGCGGCGTGCCGGTCGAGATCCTCGTCGGCGTGCGCACCGAGACCGTGCGCCGTGTCCTCGCGCACCTCTGGACCGCCTGCGTCGGCGAGCCGGGCGGCATGGCGCTGTACGCGGTCGGCGGCTTTGGCCGCGGCGAGCTGTTCCCGCAGTCGGACGTCGACATCCTGGTACTGACCGCGATGCCGTCCAGCCCGGCACTCGCGCGCTCGCTGGAGACGCTGTTCGCCTGCCTCTGGGATCTCGGCCTGAAGCCCGGGCATGCCGTGCGCACGCTCGCCGAGTGCCGTGCGCTCGCGGCCGAGGACGTCAGCGTGTACACCAGCCTACTCGACGGCGTGCGCATCGCCGGCAGCACCGCCTTCGACGCGGGTTTCGCCGCCCTGCTGAGCGACGATGCGGTCTGGACCCGGGCGGCCTTCCTCGCGGCCAAGCGCGAGGAGCAGGAGAAACGTGACGCGCGCTTCCACGATACCGCCTACAACCTCGAACCGAACCTCAAGGACGGGCCGGGCGGCCTGCGCCACCTGCAGCTGATCCAGTGGCTCGGCCAGCGCCTGTTCGGCGCACCGAACCTCAATGCGCTCGCGGCGCGCGGTCTCCTCGCGCCGAGCGAGGTCACTACCCTCGATGCGGCACGCGGCGTGCTCTGGCGGGTCCGCTACGGCCTGCATCTGCTCGCCGGTCGACCCGAGGAGCGCCTGCTGTTCGATTACCAGCGCGCGCTCGCCGGGCAGTTCGGCTTCGTCGACGAGCATGCCCGCAATCTGGGCGTCGAGCAGTTCATGCAGGGCTATTTCCGCGCCGCGATCACGATCCAGCGGGCCAACGAGCGTTTCCTGCAATACGCCGAGGAAGCGCTGATCGGACCGGCCGGGCTCGCTCCGCAGCCGATCGATGCGGACTTCGTCGCCGTCGGTCAGCATCTCGACACACGCGATCCTGACCTGTTCCTTGATCGCCCGGCGGCTCTCGTCGAAGCGTTCGCGGTGTTGGCCGTCCATCCGGAGTTGCGCGCGCTGCGCGCGACCGCGCAGCAGCGCCTGCAGATCGCGCTGGCCCGGCACGGCGAGCGCCTACGCCTGCTGGACGACGTACATGCGGCGTTCCTGCGCCTGCTGCGGCTCGGCGCACCCGCGGTCGAGGCACTCGCGCGGATGAACCGCTATGGCGTGCTTGCCGCCTATCTGCCGGCGTTCGGCCGCGTGGTCGGGCGCATGCAGTACGACCTGTTCCACGTCTACACGGTCGATGAGCACACCCTGCGCGTGCTGCGCAACGTCGCGCGCTTCGCGGATCCCGAGCAGAGCCGCCGGTTCGCGCTCGGTCACGAGGTCTGGCAGCGTCTGGCGCGTCCCGAGCTGCTGCTGCTCGCCGCGCTGTTCCACGATGTCGCCAAGGGACGCGGCGGCGATCACTCGGAACTCGGCGAAGGCGAGGCGCGCGAGTTCTGCACGCGGCTCGGGCTCGCCGGACCCGAGATCGAGCTGGTCGCCTGGCTGGTGCGCTGGCATCTGATGATGAGCGTCACCGCACAGCGCCAGGACATCACCGATCCGGACGTCGTACACCGCTTTGCCGCGCAGGTCGGCGACTGGGAGCGGCTCGATCACCTGTATCTACTGACCTGCGCGGACATCGCCGGCACCAGCCCGAAACTCTGGAACTCGTGGAAGGACCGCCTGCTCGCCGATCTCTACGTCGCCGCGCGCTACATGCTGCGCTCCGGGCTCGACCGCCCGCCGCACGTGCCGGAGCGCGTGCAGGCCTGCCAGGCCGCTGCGTCGAGGCTGCTCGCCGACGACGGCATCGAGGCCGCGGCGGTCGCGGGGATCTGGTCGGATTTTCCGGAAGAGTCGTTCCTGCGCTATCTGCCGGGGCAGATCGCCTGGCAGACGCGTGGCATCGCCCGGGCCGGTGCGACGGCGCTGCCGATGGTGCTCGTCGAACCGCAAGGGCAGCGCGGTGGCAGCGAGGTATTCGTCTATGCGAAGGACCGTGACGGCCTGTTCGCCGCGGTCACGGCGACGCTCGACCGGCTGAACCTCTCCGTACAGGAGGCACGCATCGTCACTGCGCGCTCCGGCATGAGCCTCGACACCTTCCTCGTGCTCGACATCGACGGCCGGCCGCTGGCCGATGTCGAACGCGCCGCACGGGTGCGCGAGGCGCTCATCGAGGTGCTGAGCCGCACGCCGTATGTCGCCACGCCGGCACGCCGCTCGCTGGCGCGGCCGCTCAAGCATTTCCACATCCCGCCGCAGGTCGGTTTCTCGAGCGAGGTGGCGAGCGGGCGTACCCAGGTCGCACTGGTCTGCTCGGACCGTCCCGGTCTGCTCGCTGCGGTCGCGCAGGCCTTTCGCGAAGCGCGCGTGCGCGTGCATGATGCGCGCATCGCCACGTTCGGCGAGCGCGTCGAGGACTTCTTCCTCATCACCGACGAAAACGACCGGCCGTTGCCGGACGACACCGCCGTGGCGTTGCGCGCGGCGCTGCTCGCCCGGGTCGATGCGCAGTTGCCGGCCACGCACCGCAAGGAGAGTCATGCAGGAACTTGAATCCCTGATCGAGGGTGCCTGGGAGCGCCGCAGCGAGCTGACCCAGAGCGAGATGGAAGCGCATCTGCGCCCGGCGATCGAGAAGGCCATCGACCTGCTCGAGAGCGGCGAGCGGCGTGTCGCGGAGCCCGACGGCCAGGGCGGCTGGCGCGTCAACCCGTGGCTCAAGAAGGCCGTGCTGCTGTACTTCCGCCTGAACGCGAGCCGCGTCATGGATGCCGCACCCGCACCGTATTTCGACAAGGTGCCGCTGCGTTACGAGCATTACGACGAGGCCGCGTTCCGCGCCGGCGGCGCACGCGTCGTGCCGGGCGCGATCGTGCGCCGCGGTGCCCATGTCGCGAAGGACGTCGTGCTGATGCCGAGCTTCGTCAACATTGGTGCCTACGTCGGCGAAGGCACGATGGTCGACACCTGGGCCACGGTCGGTTCCTGCGCGCAGATCGGTCGCGGCGTGCACCTTTCGGGTGGTGCCGGCATCGGCGGTGTGCTTGAACCGCTGCAGGCCAGCCCGACGATCATCGAGGACGGCTGCTTCATCGGCGCGCGCTCGGAAGTCGTCGAGGGCGTGATCGTCGAACGCGGCAGCGTGATCGGCATGGGCGTGTTCCTCGGCCAGTCGACGCGCATCTACAACCGCATGACCGGCGAGATCGGTTACGGCCGCGTGCCGGCCGGCAGCGTAGTCGTCGCCGGCTCACTGCCCGCGCGCGACGGCAGCCACGGCCTGTATGCCGCGATCATCGTCAAGCAGGTCGACGAGAAGACCCGCGCCAAGGTCGGCGTCAACGAACTGCTGCGCGGCGTCGAGTGAGCGGTCCCACTCCGCATTCCTTTTTCAATCACGTACAGACCCATGCTGAAGCTCTTCGGTCTCGACAAGTGCGGTACTTGCGACAAGGCGCGCGGCTGGCTCGGCCGTGCCGGCATCGAACACGCATTCATCGACTATCGCGAGCGGCGCGTCGATCCGGCGACGCTCAAGGACTGGTCACAGCAGGTCGGCGGCTGGGAAAAGCTCGTCAACCGCACCTCGACGACCTGGCGCAATCTGCCCGATGCGCGCAAGTCGCCGGCCACCGATCCCGAATGGCTGCTGCTGCTCAAGGAATATCCCGCGCTGATCCGTCGCCCGGTACTGCTGCTCGAGGACGGCACGATCCGCCAGGGATTCACCGACAAGCAGTACAAGCTGCTGTTCGGCAAGGGCTGAGGCCCGCCGTAGGCACCGCGCGGGCGGCGTCGCGGCCAACCCGCCAGCATGCCGGGCGGCGCATTCCGGAGCAGACGATGTCCGAGGTTCTCGAACTCACCCGTGAGCTGATCCGCCGTCGTTCGGTCACGCCGGACGATGCCGGCTGCCAAGCGTTGCTCGCTGCGCGGCTCGCGCGGACCGGTTTCGCGACCGAGTCGCTGCGCTACGGCGAGGTCGACAACCTCTGGGCGATGCACGGCACGGGCGGTCCGGTGCTGGTGCTGCTCGGCCACACCGACGTGGTGCCGAGCGGTCCTGAGGCGGCATGGATCTCGCCGCCGTTCGAGCCGACGATCCGCGATGGCCGTCTGTACGGCCGCGGCGCGGCGGACATGAAGTCTTCGGTCGCGGCGATGGCGCTGGCGCTCGCGGAATTCGTGCGCGAACGGCCCGCTCATCCCGGCACGCTCGCGCTGCTCGTGACCAGCGACGAGGAGGGGACGGCCATCGATGGCGTGCGGCGCGTCGTACAGACGTTCCGCGAACGCGGCCAGCGCATCGATGCCTGCATCGTCGGCGAGCCGTCCTCGGCAACACAGCTCGGCGACGCGATCCGCATCGGGCGGCGCGGTTCGTTGTCCGGCTATCTCACGGTGCAGGGCATCCAGGGTCACGTCGCCTATCCGGAAAAGGCGCGCAACCCGATCCATGCCGCCCTGCCGGCGCTCGCCGAGCTCGCTGCCGAACGCTGGGACGCGGGCAATGAGGGCTTCCCGCCGAGCTCGATGCAGATCTCGAACATCCATGCCGGCACCGGGGCGAACAACGTGATCCCGGGCACGCTCGACGTGGTCTTCAACTTCCGCTTCGGCACGGCGAGCACGGCGGCGAGTCTGCGCGCGCGCAGCGAGGCGATCCTCGACCGCCACGGGCTCGACTATGCGCTGCGCTGGGAATTGTCCGGCGAGCCGTTCCTGACGGCGGATGGCTGCCTGCGTCGCGCGGTGAACGCCGCGGTCGAAGCGGTCTGCGGCATCACGCCGCTCGCGAGCACGGCGGGCGGCACGTCGGACGGGCGCTTCATCGCGCCGCTCGGCGCCGAAGTCGTCGAGCTGGGGCCAGTCAACGCGAGCATTCACAAGATCGACGAGCACATCGACCTCGCCGACCTCGAGCGACTGCCGCGGCTCTACCGCGCCGTGATCGAACGCTGGCTCGCTGCATGCTGAGCCGCCGCCGGTTCGTCGTCTTCCTGCTCGCGGCGCTCGTGCTGGCCGCGCTCGTCGTCACGCGCCGCGAGGTGGCCCGTTCCGGCGCCGGCGAACTCTGGCAGGGCCGTGGCGGCGAGACGACCGTGTGGTTCAACCGCGGTGCGCTCGAGCCGCTCGGCGTGCGGCTCGCAGCAGCGATCGACGGCCGCCGTACGGATGCCGATCGCGGCGACTACCGAGCCGTGCGCTATGCGGTCGATGCGGATTCGACGCTGCGCTTCCGCCTGCGCGGCGAGGTGTTCGAACGGCTCGAGGATGGCGCGCTCGCGCATCGCGGCGGGCCCGTGCTCGAGCTGCCGGATGGCCGTCTCGATCTGCACGGCTTCCGGCTGGTGCGCGGCGAAGGCCGCGATTTCGGTCTCGCCGTGGCCGATGCGGCGGGCACAGTCTGGTTCCACCTCGACCATGCGCAGGAGTACATCGAACGGCAGCGTGGCGCCTGGGCAATCGGCCACATGGATCTGCGCCTCGCGCCGGCATTCGCCGTGCGGCTCGGTCGTCCGGAACTGGCCAGCATGGCGGTCGGTGGCCTCGAGGTCGAGGGCATCGCCGTCGCACCGGTCGCAGAGGGCGATGGCCTGGTATCCAGCGCCGTGGCCGATCCACCGGGTGCCTGCGCGGTGGTTCTGCCGTCGTCCGCGGCGCGTCCCGACGTGCGCATCATCCGGCTCGCGCAGAACTGGGACGAGGGCACGCCGGACGGCGTGAATTTCCATCGCTGCGGTCGCGACGACGGTCATGGCGGCCACACGCTCGCCTGCAGCGCGACGAGCATCGACGGCCTCGTCGTGCTCTCGCCGGATGCGAGCCTGCAGAACGTCGGCAAGGCCGTCGCGGCCTGGCATCCGAAGTTTTCGCCACCCGCACCGCCGTATGCCAACGACCAGCATCCGGTGCTGGTCTGGAATCTCTACCGCCTCGAAGCCGACGGGCGCCTGCGCCCGCTCGGCATCTCGGCTGCCAAGCATGCGTTCCACACGATCAACCGCGGCTGTCCATGCCAGCAGGGCGAACTGCTGTTCCCGGGCTGTCAGGACACCTACAGCGGCTTCAGCAACGACTTCGGTCCGGCGCTCGGCCCGCGCAGCGAAGTCGTGCCCCGGCGCGGGCTGTGGGGGCGCTGCGGTTCGCTGTTCGACCGCGATTGCGACGGCAAGCCCGATCCCGGCGAGGGCGAGGTGCCCGATGCGGCCTTCAGCCGCGACAAGCATCTCGTGGTAACCGAAGCAGAACTGTCCGCGGCCAGGCATCCGGGTGCGCGCTGGTTCCTCGAGTACTGGTACGTCGTGCGCGACAACGCCACGCCTTACGACGGCATCGGTCTCGTCGAACTGACGTCGGAAAAGGTGCCAGGCCACGGCACCGATCCCGACGCCTGGATCTGGCGCTTTTCGACCGGCGAATTCCGCAACGGCCCGATGGCCGCCTACTGGCATGCGCTCGCGCCGGCCGCGGCGCACAGCCGGCTCGTCGATCTCGACGCGCCGGATGGCCGCGTGCGCGTGGTCGGCCGTGCCACGCCGCTCGGCGAGGGCCGCTGGCGTTACGACTACGCGGTCTTCAACCTCGATTACACCGAAGCGGTGATCGAAGGCAAGGCGCCGGACCTGCGCGTGCGCGACAGCCATGGTCTCGATGCGTTCGGCGTGCCGCTGCCGAAGGACGCGGCCGTCGCAGCGTCCGGTTTCACCGACACCGATGCCGACCCGGCGAACGACTGGCCGGTCACGCACGCGGACGGGCGCCTGCGCTGGCGTGCGCCGGGCGCGGCGGATCTCGGCTGGGGACGCAGCTTCGCGTTTTCGCTGACGACCGACCGCGTGCCGGTCGAGGGCCGCCTCGAACTCGGTCATCACACCGGCAAGCCGTTCGATGTCGTCGCACTCGTGCCCGGCACGGGCACGGCGCAACGCTGACGCGCCGGGAGACCCGGCGTCGCGGCTCAATGTGCCGGCACGAGGTCGAGCCGGTGCTCGGCCGGTCCCGGCAGGAGCGGCGTCGGCCGGCCCGCGACCCAGTCCGCATGGCCCGTGCCGTGAAACGGTGAGAGCGGATGGCCGCTCTGTCCGCCCGGCATCATCAGGTAGGCGCGATCCTCGTGACCCGGCGCGATCGCGAAGCGCTCGGATGCACCGAATGCGACGCCCTGCACGCGCGGCATGTTGCTGTCGCCCGGCAGCGGCTCGACCGGCATGTCGAGCGCACGGGTGAGCAGGCCGGGCAGGGCGCGCGACAGCGGATGCCGGATCGCCACCGTGTTGCGCTCGCCCCAGGTGCGCGCGGCGAGGCCGCCGGGCTCCTTGGCCAGATCATCGACGACGCGCCGTGCCGCGGCGTGCAGCAGCGCATCCCAGTCGGCGAACTGCGGATCGAGCAGGTGTGCCGGACGTGCTTCGAGCAGCGCCCACACGGCAGCCTCGTAACCTTGCGCCGACGGCAGCGTGAAATCCTTGAAGCGGTGTCTGGCGAGCGCGGCGAATGGCGCGAGCACGGCGTCGATCGCGCGCTGGCGGAAGGCGCGCACGAGCCGGTAATCGACCGCATCGACGGCTGCGTGGCCATGCCAGCCGGCCGTCTGGCGTTTGAATTCGGCGAGCGCCGGATCGTCGGTTCCGGCGAGCGTTGCGGCGAGCAAGGCCTGCCAGCGCGCGAGGAGCACCGCGCGGTCGTCGAGCTGCACGGCGAGCAGGTCGGCCGGCGCAAAGGTTTCGCGCTGCAGCAGGTCGTCGCGGATCTGCTGCGCGCGGGCGCCGAGGTCGTAACCGCCATCGCCCATCACGCCCAGCGCATCGCCGCCGAGCGTGCGTGCGTTGGCCGTCCACAGACGATGCGCGGGTGGATCGACGATACGCGGGAATTCCTCGGGCTCGAGCCAGCCGTTCCAGCCCACGCCTGGCTTCGAGAAGTCCGCCGGAAACAGCGGATCGAAGCCTTGGCGGCGCGGAATCGCGTTGCCGGTCAGCGTCCAGCCGATATGTCCGGCCGCGTCGCCGACGACGAGGTTCTGCGCCGGCATGCCGATGTGCGGGCCGAGATCGAGCGCACAGGCGGCCTCCGTGCAGTGCTCGAGATCCAGCAGGCCGAGGTTCAGCACGCGCGGCTGGTGTGCGGTCCAGGCCAGTGCCAGCGGTACGCCGTCGACATCGGTCGCGGCGACCGGCCCCCAGCGCGTCTCCTCGATGTCGAGGTTCTCGTCCGCACCGCCATGCACGTGCAGGACCTCGCGATGGTGCTCGAACGTCGCCCAGCCTTCCGGTACACGGTACCGCTCGGGACGCTGCGGATCGCGTTCGATGCGAACCCAGTCGAGCCAGTCGCCGTAACTGTTGGTGAAGCCCCAGGCGATGTGTCCATTGCTGCCGGCGATGAGCGCCGGCGTGCCGGGCAGGCCCACGCCGTTCAGTTCGATGCGGTCGGCGCCGGATGCGGCGGGATAGCGCAGGCGCACCCGGAACCACAGATTCGGCACGCCGAGCGAGAGGTGCATGTCATCGGCGACGAGGGCCGCGCCGTCTGCGGTCAGTGCACCGCCGACCGCGAAGTTGTTGCTGCCGGGCAGGAGACCGGCATCGACCGGCAGCAGCGCGGCGGTGGATGGCCTGGCTTCGAGCAGGTGCGGGTCGAGCGTACGTAGGTCGAACACCTCGGCACCGGGAATCGGGATGGCCGGCAGACCGCTGCCGTCGAGGGCCGCATCCCAGTTGCTGCCAGGCTGGACGAGGAAGGCCAGCATCGCTGGCGGCAGCACGGCGCGCCAGCGCGCGAGATCGAGTTCGCGCTGATTGCGTCCGTCGCCGTTGAGGTCGAGGAACATCGCATCGATCGTCAGCAGCGTATCTTCCTCGCGCCACGCCACGGGTGTCGCGCGCAGTAGCAGGTATTCCCATGGCCGCACCGCGAGTGCGCCGAGCCCGGCGTTGACGCCATCCCGGTAGGCGGCGAGCAGTTCGCGCTGCGCCGGGGGCAGCGCGGCGAGCGTCTGCGCGGCGCGTGCGCGGAAGCGGTGCAGGCGGTGCTGGCGATCGATCGGCAGGGCGGCCGCACTGACCAGCTCGGCCAGCTCGCCGGCCGCCGAGCGGCGCAGCAGGTCCATCTGGAAATAGCGTTCCTGAGCGTGCGTCCAGCCGAGCCCCCAGGCGATATCACGCCGGTTCCTCGCTTCGATTGTCGCGGTGCCGAGCACGTCGCGTTCGATGCGTATCGTCTGCGCCGGGCCGACGACGTGCTGCTTGCCGTCGAGCCGCGCGAGACTGCCGCGCAGCAGCAGCCAGGCCGCGCCGGCGAGGACAGCCACGAGCAGGACGAGCACGACGAGCAGGCGACGCAACCGGCGCATGACGAACTCCGCAGCAATGGGGAGCGCACGTTAGCAGCTTTGCAGACGCGTGCCGCAGGCCAGAGACGGTTGTCAGCGGCCGCCGTTGCGCGCGCGATGGCGCCGTCGCTTAGCTGCGACCAGGGCATCGTCTGCCAATGCGCCATGCAGGTCGAGGTTCAGGCGGTTGACCTGCAGCAGCGACGGGCACTCCCGGCGCAGCGTGTCGATCACGGCCTGCTGCATCTGCGTGTAGTACGGCTGCCGGTAATAGTGCAGGAATACTGGCACCTCGTAGGGCCGGAAGCCCGGCACTACGCGGATCGGCATGTCCGGTTCGAGCAGGTGTACGGGCAGCACGACGCGGCCGATGCCTTCGCATACGGCATCGATCAGACCGTAGATGTCATGGAAATACACGCGCTCCATGCGCGGCACGGTGCTGCCGGTCTGGCTCAGGAAGAACTTCTCGGTGAAGTTGTCGCGCGGGTCGTGGTCGATGTAGCAATGCTCCCGCCCGCTGTAGCGCGAGGACTCAATCAATACGCTACGCTCGACGCCGATCGGCACGTTCTCAATGCCGGCACGTTCGCATTCGGACAGCGAGACGCAATAGTCCACCTTGCCGTCGATCAGCATGTCGTGGAGCACCTCGATCTCGGCCTTCATCGCATGGCAGCCGAGCTTCGGATGCGCGCGCAGCACACTGCCAAGTGCCGGCACAACCACCGAGCGCAGCGCCGACGAAAAGGTCGCCACACGAAAGAAGCCAGCGATTGCATCCCCGTCTGTACCGACCAAGCTGGCGAGCAGCTCTCGCTCCTGGTGCTCTAGCGTGATCCCGTAACGCTGCAGGAGGCGGCCGGATTCAGTCAGTTCCAAGCCGGCCGGCTGGCGTATGAACAGCATCTGGCCGAGGCGAGATTCGAGGTTCTGGATGCGTTTGGTCAGTGCCGGCTGGGTGATGTGCAAGAAGTCTGCAGCGCGAGAGAAATTCAGCTCCCGCGCAAGTACTAAGAAGGACTCGAGCAGTGGCGAAGACAGTTGAATCTGCATGGAGTGTGCTCTGTATTTTGCATCGGTTCAGGAATCCCATAACTACAAGTTATCGCTAGGTATAGCAACTTTCATTGGCCCTTATATGGTCGCGTGATTAGAGTTGTAGTAAGGGATGGAGTAGGGGGGATGAACGTTATGAGCATAGCCAGGATTCTGCCATTCCGGCGCGCACGTTCGGCACCGGAGCGGTCTGTCGTGGTCGCTGAACCGACAGAGGCCCTTATTTCGCGCGTGCGCCGCGGTGATGCGGGTGCCGGCGACGACTTGGTCCGCCGCTTCCTTCCCCTACTACGCCAATGGGCGCACGGGCGCCTCCCGCGCAGCGCTCGCGATCTGCACGAGACCGACGATCTCGTCCAGCTCGCCTTGATGCGTGCACTCAAGCATATCGATAGTTTTGAGTACGACGGTTCAGGCAGTTTCCTTGCCTACCTTCGGCAGATTCTTCTGAATCAGGTGCGTGACGAAGTACGCCGACTCGCGCGACGCCCGGATGCTGCTGAGCTCGACCCAGAGCAGCCGGATGCTGAGCTTCCCTCACCGGTCGAGCGCTTGATCGGCGAGCATCGGCTGCGAGCTTATGAGCTGGCGCTCGCCAGCCTTCCCAAGCGGCAGCAAGGCTTGGTAGTGATGCGTCTGGAGTTCGGCATGAGCTATCCGGAGATCGCCATCGAGGTCGGTAGTACACCTGATGCCGTACGCGTCATGGTCGCCCGAGCCCTCGTACAGCTCGCGACGGCGCTTGCACCGCACGCCGACGCAAGCTGAGCCCGCCCCTCGCAATCCGGTTCGGTTTCCGGACTGCCTGACATTTACTCCGGCTAGGACCGTCGATCGATCCGCCATGCGCTATCGTTTTGACGGCCGCACGCGCCGTAGTGCGGGGTCTGCTGCGAGGTGCCTCCATGTACCGTTCCGGGTCCGCCTTCCTCCTGGCGCTGCTCGCGTTTGCCGCCTCCGCGCGCGTGGACGAAGCCGCTCCAGCGTCGACCACCGAAGCCTATGCGCAGCTCGTGCTCGGGCAGCGCTATGTCGAGGCCCGCGTGTATGCCGAGGCCCGGCGCCGGGATGACGCGGTCGATGGCCTGACCCTGCTCCTCGACCTAGCTGCCGAGGCGTCACGCGAGGATTACTCCAGCGAACTGGATGGCTGGCTCGCCGACTACCGGCGGGCGGTCGAGGCGAAATTCGGACCGCGCTCGAAAGCAGCCGCGCTCCCTCTCGCCCTGGAGGCCGACAAGGCCGTGCGCGACAACCAGCTCGAGGAGGCGGTTCGTCTGGCTGACGAGGCGGTCGCGCTGCTGCGTGACGGCGGTGGTGACCTCCCCCGGGCGCAGGCCAGTCTCGTGTTGGCCATCGCGGCAGATGCCGCGAGCACGTTCCGGCGCTACGAAGACGCCCTGCAGCGCGCGCGTGACGCGCGGGCCGCGGTAATGTCGCCACGCGACACGCTCGAACGCTTGCGTTTCCTGCGCGCCAGCTACTACTACTCCGACCAGGAAGAGCGCATCGGCGAGATCGACGCCGCGGTCGATGACGCGCGCAGCGCGGTCGCCGAGGCGGCCAAACTCGGCCCGGCCGGGCTGCAGTTCAAGCTGCGCCTGCAAGCCATGCTGGTCAAGCAGCTCGTCGTGCGCGGCGATTACGTCGAGGCCCAGACCTTGGCCCATGACGCGCTGAATCTGCTCAGCGACCGTCCCAGCTCGCGTTTCCATCGCGCCTATCTGTTCACACATCTTGCGGAGGCCGAGGAGCACATCGGTGCGCGCGAGGCGGCATTGCAGCACTACGACCAGGCCGTAGTGCTGATGAGTGAGGATCCATTCCTGGCCAAGGATCCCGCGCTCGGCGGCATTCTGAACAACCAGGCGCGTCTCGAATCACGCCTCGGCCGCCATGAAGTGGCCACCGCCCATGCCCAGCGTGCCCTGAC
Organism: uncultured Rhodanobacteraceae bacterium; assembly: GCA_964471815.1. Classification (GTDB taxonomy): domain Bacteria; phylum Pseudomonadota; class Gammaproteobacteria; order Xanthomonadales; family Rhodanobacteraceae; genus Tahibacter. Next base: position 16,511 of record CAYYHP010000014.1, on the reverse strand, counting down.
CGTATTCGAGGAAGGGATCGGCAAGGACAACGTCGGCATGGTCGATGGGCTCGTCGTGATCGGCGACGTCGCGCTCGCGGCGGGGCGCACCGAGGAGGCCGAACAGCACTTCCGGCGCGCGCTCGCCCTGGTGACGACCCATCTCGGCGAGGGCCATGCGCAAGGCGCCGGCTCTCTGGCCGGGCTGGGGCGCATCGCGCTCGTCCGCGGCGAGCTGAAGCACGCCCAGGAACTGCTCGATGCCGCGATTCGCCAGCACGACGCGAGCTACGGCAGTGCGGTCTTCGCTTGGCGTTGTGCTCTCGCGCTCGCCGAGGCGCGCAGCGGCAACGTCCGCGAGGCGTTCGGGCTCGCGGCCGACGTCGAGGAATCGCGTCTGGACCTACTGCGCCGTCTCGCGCCGATCCTGCCTGAGGCGCAGGGACTCGAACTCAAGCGCGATCAGCAGGGTTGCCCGGGCCTGATGCTCCAGCTCGCTGCTGCCGAGCCGGACCCGGCCCGCATCCGTCGGGCCTGGGGCCTGGTTGCAACTGCGCGCCAGTTCACCACGCGGCTGGTGGCCGCCCGCCTTGCCAATGCGCGGCAGGCGGCCGACGCTGCGGGACGCGAACGCTGGCAGGCGTGGACGCGCGCCGCCCAGCGCTATGCCCACGCGCTCGCCCTGCGCGACGAGGACCTGCTCGGACAGGCGCGCGAGGCCTTGGCGCGAGCCGAAACGGGACTCGGCGAGGCCGCCTTGCGCGAGGCCACGCCGCCGCGCCCGCAGGATCCGGTCGAGAGCCTGCAGCGCGAGGCACCCGGCAGCACGTTGGTCGCCTTCGCCGATGGCCCGGGCTATGCCATTGCACCGGCCGCGCGCGAGGCCGAGCCCGGACCGGCCCGGCGCTATGCGTTCGTCGCGCGGCCGGACGGCACGGAACTGCACGACATCGGCGGTGTGGATGCGATCGATGCGGATGCCGAGGCCTGGTATCGCCTGGCCAGCCAGCCAGGTCTCGCGGGGCTCGATGTTCGTGGTGCGGCGCTCGTCGGGCGCGTGGTCACGCCGCTCGGTCTGCGCCCGGGGCGGGTGTTCGTGATTGCCGCCGGTGCGTTAAATCGCGTGGATTTCGCAGCGCTGCCTGACAAGGATGCCTACCTCGTCGAGCGTGGCTATCGTTTCCATGGTCTGGAAAGCGAAGCCGATCTGCACCTGGCCGCGCTGCCCGTGCCCGCTGCACGTGTGGTGCTGGTCGGTGCGCCGGATTTCGGCCCGGTCGCTGCGGCGCTCCCGGCGAGCCGCGGGACCTGTCCGCCGGGCACGACGGCCGGCCTGCCGGGCCTGGCCGGCGCGCGTGCCGAGATCGACGAGATCGCGGCGCAATGGAAGGTACAGCCGGAGACCTCGACGCTGGTGCTCAGTGGCGCCGCGGCGACGCCGAAGGCCGTGCTCGCCGCGGCCGGAAGTGCCGACGTGCTGCACTTCGCCACGCATACCGTCGAAGTCGATGGCGGCTGTGCGCTGCGCGGCAAGCGCGGCATCGTATTGCTGCCGAAAGCGGTCGCCGATCCGCGCACCGCGCTCGAACGCAGTGCCGCCCTGGCGCTCGCCGATGCGAACCGTGGCGCGGACGGCCTGCTGCTCGCACCGGCCATCGCCACGCTCGATCTCGGTCGCACGCGCTGGGTGGTGCTGTCTGCCTGCGACACCGGCCTGGGCCCGGATTTCGGTGATGAGGGTGTGTTCGGCCTGCGTCGCGCCTTCCGCCTCGCCGGCGCGCGCACTGTTGTGATGAGCCTCTGGAAGGTCGACGATCACGCCACCGCGCAGTGGATGATGGCTCTCTACCGAGCACGTCTCGCGGAGCACGCCAATACCAGTGAGGCCGTCGCCCGGGCCCAGCTCGCGGTCCTCGCCGAGCGCCGCGCCGCGGGCCAGCCGATTGATCCGTTCTACTGGGCCGGTTTCGTCGCGGTCGGCGACTGGCGTTGAGGGAGGAATACGGTCGGCCGGCGTTCGGATTCCGGTTGCGTTATCGTTTCATTACGACAGAGCCCGGTACCAGCCAGCCGGGCTGGATTCAGCCATGAACTTAAACGAGCGCGAACTCGAACGGATCGCGGCACACATTGCCGACGACGAGAGCATCGACTGGCGTCTGCTCGCGCGTCTGGACACGCGCGAAGCCGCCACTGGCAACGGCTTGCGCGAGCTGTCCAGCTTGGCCCAAGTGTTTCGCTCGATGAACCTGCAAATGCCGGTCCGCGAGCGCGGTGCGGTGCGTTTCCGCTTCGCCGGTCTGGATGTCATCGAGAAGATCGGCGAGGGCGCCCACGGCGAGGTCTGGCGCGCCTACGATCCGCTGCTCGACCAGCAGGTCGCGCTGAAATTGCGCAAGCTTGATTCGGGCGTGCTCGCCCATCAATTCCTCGAGGAGGGTCGTCAGCTCGCGCGCATCCGACATGCCAACGTGGTCAGCGTCTACGGCGCCGCGATCGACCAGGGCAGGGCTGGCCTGTGGATGGAGCTGGTGCGTGGCGAATCACTCAAGAATGTGCTGCGCGAGCATGGTCCACTGCCGGTCGAGGAGGTGATAGCCATCGGCATCGAGCTGTGCTCGGCACTCGCGGCGGTCCATGCACATGGCTTGGTGCATGGCGATCTAAAGGCCGAGAATGTGTTGTGCGATGCGAGTGGTCGCACGGTATTGACCGATTTCGGCGCTGCAAGGGACATCGTATCACCGGCCCGCGGTGTAATCAGCGGTACGCTGGCCTATCTCGCCCCAGAACTGCTTGATGGCGAGCCGGTTACGCCGGCCAGCGATATCTACGCGCTCGGCGTGCTGTTGTTCCACCTGCTTAGCGGTCGCTTCCCGATCGAGACCACCGACCCCGTTGAGTTCAGTCACTGTCTTCGCGCAAACCGCCACCTGCGATTGAAAAAGCTAGTGCCTGGGTTGCCTCGGCGCATCGCGCGCCTGATCGAGCGCGCTATGGCTCCGTCGCCTGGTGGACGGCCTCACTGCGCACGTGAGTTCGCCCGCCTACTCAGTTTAGCTACGGCACCAGCCAGTAGCCGCCGCCTATTGCCCTGGATGGCGGCTGGGCTGGGCGCTATCGCCCTGCTGGTCGCCATTGCTGCCCTGCGGCAGCCACTCGCGCCGCCATCGCTTGCGGTCGAGGCGAGCTTGCAGCGTCTGCTCCCCCGGGGTACGGAAACGCTTGTCGATGGCAGCCAAATCGCCGTCGGCGATAGGCTCGTGCTGCGCGTGGCCAGCGAGCGCGACCTGTGGATCTACGTATTCGACGACGATGGTAGTGGGCGCGCCGCGCAGCTTTTTCCGCTCAGAGAGGGCGGTCCTACAAATCCAGTGACGGCGGCAGCTGAACGCCAACTTCCTGGGGTGGGCCTGAGTTGGCAGATCGACCGTAAGGCAGTACAGGATGAGTTCCTCGTGCTGGCATCCGAGCAGTCGCTGCCCGAGGTCGAACAGCTAGTCGCCGATTGGGAAAAGGCACAATGGCTCGGACCGAGCCGCGGCGCGTTGACGGTAACCAGCGCCCCGATCACCGGCGAGCTGCAAAGTGCCGCCCTTAGGGAGGTTGTTGCGCGGCTCGCCGATCACTCGAATGTGCGACGTTGGCACTGGCGTCTGCCCCAGCAACAATAAACCCGCTGTTGCTTCGTGCACATGCCAGTTGGGTTGTGCGCCTCGCCGTCTTGATGTGCGACACTTCGACTTCGATTATCGCGGGGGCGATATGCACATCCGACTCGTCTCATGGATTCTAGTTTTTAGCTTGTTCGGCCTACCGCTGTCCGTGCTCGCCAGCGATGATCGCATGCATCGACTGCTGGCTCATGAGCACTATGCAGAAGCTCGTGAACTTGCCTTGGCTGCCTGTGATGCGACCCGCGACGGTGACGTGGGTCGCCACCTTGCCGCATGGCTCGATCTGCTCGACGTTGCCATCGCCCAGCGCGAAGTTCGCACGGTTGAAGTCGGTGAGTGGCTCGATAAGACAGTGCAGTTGCTTGAAGCACACGTGGATCCGGAAGATCCGCGCTGGATCAAGCCACTTGCTGTGCGAGTCTTTCGCATCGCTCACCGTGTCGATCCAGCGCAGCCGGAGGTTGCTCTCCGGCTGAAGAAACTGCTCGAAGCTGAGCGGCAGGCCAGTGCGACCGCGTCCGATCGTGAATTTGCATGGCTTGCGCTTGGCGTGGTTGCGGCGAATGACTCGCGCTTCGAGGAGGCCGCTCAAGCGCAGGAGAATGCCCGCGCCGTGCTGGCAAAGCCACAGGGCGACTGGCAGCGCGTCCGCCATGCGTTGGCCGAGGTGCTCTACGGCAGCTATGCCGAACGTGCGATGCGTGCCGATGCGCTGGCCGTGGCCGAAGCCGGTGCCGCAGAGATCGAACATGTCTGCGGCGCGGACTGCCTGCAGTACGCGTTTGCGCGCATGACAATCGCCCAGGCACGCTACTTCCGTGGTGATGTGCTTGGTGCGCGTGCCGATCTGGAAATAGCCCTGCCAGTCCTGAGGCGCTGGCCGGACCGGCGCAGCGATCTCGGCTTCGCGATCAGCCTGTATGCGCACACCCTGCGTACACTCGGCGATCTTAATAGCGCACGCGATGCCTACCTCGAGGCGATACGGCTGGCTGAGACCGAGCAGACGCGCAATCCAGCTACCTTATCGGCGCGCTTGAATGGGCTCGGCTCGCTCGAGCGCATGGCGGGGCGGCCCGGATCGGCGCGCGAACGCTTTGAGCAGGCACTCAGCGCGTTAGCCCCGGCTGGTGAGTCGGCGGATCGTCACCGCATGCCGATCTATGTCAACCTCGGCGAACTTGATCTGTATGAGGGGCACCTTGAGACGGCTGAAGTCCATGCTCGTCATTCTGCCGAAATCGGTGGGCGGGTCTATGGCCCGCATCATGCGAATACCCTCGTGTCGCATCGCCTTCTCGGTCTGGTTGCGCTGCACCGTGGCGATAGCGCGCGGGCGGTAAGTGAACTTGCGCCGGTCGTTACTGACCTCGAAGCACAGTATGGTTCTGAATTCCCGAGCCTGCAGCCGGCGCGCTGTTTACTGGCGTTAGCCAAAGCTCGTACCGGTAAGGATGATGAAGCCTGGGATATGGCGTTGTTGGCCGAGCGCCAGCGGATCGCTGAGATCCGTCGGGTCGCGCCCGTGCTCAGTGATGGACAGATGCTTGCCTTCAAAAATGGCGAGACCATGTCCTGTGGCGGATTGGTCCTGGCGCTTGCCATGCGTAACGCCGCTCCGGAGCGAGTCGCCGTTGCCTGGCAGCTCGTAGGTGAAACACGTGGTTTGACCACGCGCCTTAAGTCCGAGCGTCTGGCGATGGCGCGGGAGGCTACTGACACCGCCGGTCGCGAGCGTTGGCAGCAGTGGGAGCGCGCCGCGCGCTTGTATGCCGATGCGTTGTTGTTCGGTAGCCCCGCAGACATACAAAATCTTGAGAAGGCGCAGCAGGCACTCGTCGCGGCCGAGAAAAGCCTTGGCGCGCCAGCATTGGTTCGTGCCGGCATCGATCCGGTTCGATTCGATCTCACGACTGCGCTTGCCGCTCGGCCGTTGAGTACGGCCATCGTCGCCTATTGGCATGCAGATGACTTCAATCTCAGCGAGACGGCGCGAGGTGTATGGCTCGAGCGTGATGCGCTATATGCCTTCGTCCAACCGCCTGGCGCGGTAGCGATGAAGCTGGTTGCGCTGGGGCCGTCGGCGGTACGCGAAGCGGAAGCCGGGCGCTGGTACCGTGCCTTACGCAATCCGGCGCTTGGTATACCGGAACTGATGGCGGCTGGCGAAGTGGTACGCCGAAACCTTTGGGATCCGCTCGGGCTGCCATTTGATGCGGGATCGGTATTCATAGTGCCCGATGATGCTGTGTTTCGTCTTAACTTTGCGGCACTTCCTGTGGGTGATGGTTTCGCCGTCGAGCATGGTGCGCGCTTTCATCAACTCGATAACGAGCGCGATCTGCTCGGCCCCCCCGCGTCCGTCCATCGTTCACAACTGGTCCTTGTTGGCGCGCCGGACTTCGGTCGGCCCGCGCCCGCTTGTCGGGATGGTCTCCCCTCGCTGACTGGCGCCGACGAAGAACTACGGCGTGTAGCGGCACTCTGGCCGAAAGGCCAAAGTGTGCGGCTGAGCGGCAGTGCCGCCAGCAAGACGGCGCTGCGTGACGCGGCCGGCCACGCCGATGTTTTGCATCTAGCGACGCATACAGTCCGTTTAGACGCGGGATGTCCGGCCACCACAGCCGTGCGCGGCGCTGCGGTGGTCGGTGGTGAACATGTCGAAGAGCCTCTGCAGGTGGACCGTGTCGCGCTCGCGCTTGCCGGGGCAAACCATTATTTCGCCGACGGCAGCCATGTTGGTCTGCTCAGCGTGCCCGAAATTCTCGCCCTGCCACTGGATGGCACCCGTCGCGTGGTGCTCGCCGCCTGCGACTCGGGAACCGGGCCGGTCTTGCCAGAGGAGGGCGTCTTCGGTTTGCGCCGTGCATTCCGCCTCGCCGGTGCGCGCGCGGTGGTGATGAGCCTCTGGGCAGTCGACGATACCGCTAGCGTTGCTTGGATGGAAGCGTTCTATCGTGCCTCGGCCGCACCAGACGGCAATCTAATCTCCGCGGTGAGTGCCGCGAGTCTTGATGTGATCACCGAACGACAGCGGACGTCACAGAGCACCCACCCGTATTTCTGGGCGGCGTACGTCGCCGCTGGCGATTGGCGCTAGGGAAGGAATCCATATCCCGGGTACTCCCCGGGTGTTGTTCGGTTGTTGCGTGATACGCCATTGGACGCGCGCAATGGCAGACGACTGCCATGGGAAGTGAGCGGAGCATGGCGGTCCATCGACATACACAAGTCATGGATTTGAAAGGCCGATCGCTACAGCGCCCGGTATTGCATGCGAGCACGGACGGTCGTGTGGTCCTGTCTTCGGATTGTGCTTGGGCATCCGTCAAACGTGAAAGAATGTTACGTACCGGCCACGCACCGTGGCGCAACGGATCCGACGATCGTGCGCGAGTATGCTGAGACGAGCCATCCGGAAGGAGCGGTGAGCATGGACCCGAATCGACAGGCGGATCTGCCGCCGGAGGCGACGGTCAGCCTCATCCAGCGCATCCGCGACGGCGACGGCGACGCGCGCGAGCAACTCTTCCGCCGTTATCTGCCGTTGCTGCGGCGCTGGGCACACGGCCGGCTGCCTTCGTCGGCGCGCGATCTCACCGATACGGACGATCTCGTCCAGGTCACCCTGCTGCGCGCGCTGAACCGCATCGAGGAGTTCGACGTCCGTCATCCGGGCAGCTTCCTTGCCTACCTGCGCCAGATCCTATTGAACGAAGTGCGCGGCGAGATCCGTCGTCTCGGCCGCACGCCGCAGCGCGACGCGATGCCCGAGGAGATCGGCAACGACGATGCCCCGACCGTGCTCGAACAGCTCGTCGGCAGCGAGCGCCTGCGCGCCTATCAGTGTGCGCTCGCGCAGCTCTCGCGGCGTCAGCAGGAAGTGCTGGTGATGCGCCTCGAATTCGGCATGACCTATCCGGAGATCGCCTTCGAGACCGGCAGCACGCCGGATGCGGTACGTATCATGGCTACACGCGCCGCGGCGGAGCTCGCGCGCCGTCTGGGGGAGCAGCATGACTAGGAACAGCCGCGAGCTGGAAACGCTCGCCGAGCAGATTCTCGATCAGGGCGAAGTCGACTGGACCCGACTCAGCGCGCGCACGCGCCTGGATGCGGCCGAGACCGTCGATGGACTGCGCCTGCTCGAAGATCTGGTCCGTGGCTTCCGGCATGCCCAGGTCGACGGCGATACGCGCGTCGCGACGCGAACGAGCGCGACGCTGTTCCGTTTCGCCGGCCTCGAAGTCCGCGAACTGCTCGGGCGTGGCAGCAACGGTGAGGTCTACCGAGCCTACGATCCGCTGCTCGATCAGGACGTCGCGCTAAAGCTGCGCCATGCGGGCTCCGACAGTCTCGCCCACCAGTTCATTGCCGAGGCGCGCCGGCTGGTCCGCGTACGACATGCGAACGTCGTTTCGGTCTACGGCGCGGCCATCGATGGCGACCGTGTCGGCCTGTGGATGGAACTCGTGCATGGCGAGACGCTCGCCAGTCGCCTCGAGCACGGCCCGGCCAGCCTTCCGGAGGCCCTCGCGATCGGCGCCGAACTGTGCGCGGCGCTGTCCGCCGTGCATCGTCACGGTCTCGTGCATGGCGATCTAAAAGCCGAGAACGTGCTTTGCGAACCCGGCGGACGCATCGTGCTTGCCGATTTCGGCTCGTGCCGCGAGATCGTCGCGGCCCGCTCCGCGGGCGTGGTCTCGGGAACCCTGCAATATCTCGCACCCGAAGTGCTGCGTGGCGGCCCGACCACGCCGGCCAGCGACGTCTACGCGCTCGGCGTGCTGCTGTACCGCCTCCTGAGCGGACGCTTCCCGTATCCCGGCGAGCGCTATGAAGAGCTCGTCGCCCAGCAATGCCTGTCGGCGCCGCCGCTGGTGAGTCAGCGTGCGGGACTGCCGCGCGCTCTGGGCGAGGCCATCGACCGCTGCCTTGCGACGGATCCGAAGCGCCGACCGGCGAGTGCAGCCGATCTCGCGCGTGCACTCGATCGGGCGATGCAGCCGCCGGTCTGGCGGCGGCCGGCCTTCCTTGCCGTCACGGCGATGACCCTCGCGACGCTCGCGATCGCCGCCGGCTTCCTCGATCGCATTCCGATCCCCGAATGGCGCAACGAGTTGACGCTGTACCGGGTCGCGTCAGGCAAATCTGCAGCGATCTCTACCGGCACCCGCGTGCAGGTTGGCGACGGCCTGCAGCTCGCCTTCCGCAGCAACGAGCAGACCTGGCTCTATGTGCTCGACGACGATGGCAGCGGCAATGCCGCCGTGCTGTTCCCGGTCACCGGTTTCGAGCCGGACAACCCGCTCGTGCCAGGCGCATTGTTCACCCTGCCGCGCAACGGGGCGCAGCAGTTGAGCTGGACGATCAGTGGCGGCGCACCGCGCGAGGAGATCCTCGTGATCGCCTCACGCAAGCCGCAGCCGGCGCTCGAAAGGCTGTTCGGAACCGGCTGGCAGGCAGCCAGCCTGCCGAGCGCCATTGTCGCGCGCGGCGCCTCGACACTCACTCCGGCTGCCGTGCCCGGCACGCTCGACAGTGCGATTCTGCAGGCGGCCCTCGCCGAGGCGCAGAAGGCGGGACCCGGCCAGATCCAGCAGTGGCATTTCGAGCTGCCGCATGCGGATTGATTTGCGCACGACGTACGCGCAATCTGTATGAGCGCGACGATCGTCGTCGGTGAACGCAAGGCACGCTGATCGCGTGCCCGGCAGCACCGGTGCGGCGGTCGGAGGCGTATCGTGGTGATGCCAGACCGGCATCCAGGCTCGATCAGGAACGATTGACGCTGGCAACCTGCAGCGGCGAGGTATCGCCGGGAACGGGAGTGGCGCTTATGTTCCGGAGCACGTACGTTTCCCATGCACGTATCATGGTGGCGGCCTTTTTCGCGGCGGTCATCTGTCTGCCGGGAAGGGCCGCGACGGACCCTCTCGACGACGTCTACGTTGCAATTGCCGATGTCGACCGCGAGCGCGCCGAGGCCCTGCTCGACGCGCAGGATGCTGCCGCCGGCGCGGATCCGGCGGCATTGACCGCATGGCTCGGCGCTCGCCTCGACCTGCTCGCTGCCGACGATACGATCGCCGGGACGGATATCGATGCGCTCCCGGCACGCCTCGATACGCTCGCCGCGCGTATCGATTCGGTTCCCGTGGATTCCATGGCCAGCACCGATCTCCGCGCCCGGCTCGCCATCGTGCGTGCCTTTCTGACCAAGGATACGGAACGCGCCCTGGGATCCGCGGCCTCGCTGCAGGCGCGGGCCGGTGAGCGGCCCGAAACGCGTGCCGAGGCCGCACACTGGCGCGCCCGCGCTGCGCTCGTTCTCGGTCGCGCCGGTGAAGCCGAGTCCGCTTTGCGGGTCGCGCTTACCGACTGGGCGCGACTGGAAGGGCGCCGCGCGCGCTGGCGCGAGGTCGACGATCTCGCCTTTCTCGGCGAAGCCCTGGAGCGGTCCGGACGGTCTGAAGAGGCACTGTCCGCGTTCCAGCATTCGGCCATCCTGGCCGCGCGCAGTTTTCCCGATAGCAGCACGTTGAGTCTGCGCGCCGGTAACCGGTATGCGGGACGGCTGGAGAGCCTCGGGCGCTACGGGGAATCGATCGAAGCGCGCGAGACCGTACTTGCTGCGGCACGCCGGCGTTATGGCAATGGAGGCGCCATCGTCGCCGTGGCCGAGGCCGGGCTGGGCGCGACGCTGCAGAAGCTCGGCGACTATCCGGCCTCACGCCGGCATTTCGAGGTCGCCGAAGCCCTGCTCAAACCCGGTACCCGCATCGATCCCAGGGATCGTGTGGTGATCTCGAACAACTACGCCAACCTGCTACAGGAAATGGGCGAGACCGAGCTGGCTCTGCGCCATTACCGGGACGCGGTCGAGCGTTTGTCCGAGCTCCCCGCGCCGACCCGCATGCGTGCCGTGCTGCTCGCGAATATCGGCAATACCGAATTCCGTCTGGGGCGTTATGCCGCGGCCGAGACAGATTTCCGCGAGGCGCTTGCCCTCCGCGAGCAGGTCGAAGGTGGGCAGCACGTGGGCATCACCTATGCGCTGGAAGGACTCGCTGCCACGGCTCTCGTGCAGAAGCACTTCCACGACGCCGAGATGCATTTCCGGCGTGCGCTCGACATACGCGAACGGGCCTTGCCGGCCGATCATCCGCTGCTCGCGGTCGCGCGCTTCGGCGTCGCCCTGTCCCTGTGGGGGCAGAAGGACACCGCGGGGGCCTTCCAATACGCCCTGCAGGCGGCTGAGCACCAGCAGGCCCTGCTGGCGAACGTGGCCAGCGAGTTCTCCGACCGCCAGGGTGTGGCGTTCCGCGACTTGCTCGTGCCCGCGGCGGCGCTGGTCGTCACGCTTGCCGCCGAGCGTGGCGATGCCGACAGCATCGCGACCGCCTGGCGTCTGGTCATGGCCGAGCGCGGCATCGTCGCGCGTAGCAGCGCGCGCCGCCTGGCCGCTGCGCGCTCGGCCCAAGACACCGCCCTCGCGCCACTGTGGCAGGCGTGGAGGGAAGCCAACACCGCACTGACCGCCGCCTGGCTGAGTCGCGATACGAAACCGGAGCGGCTGGAAGCATTGCGCGTCGCAGCCGAGCAGGCCGAGCAGGCATTCTGGCGCCGGGCCGGCAATGCGCACGGCGGTGACCTGATCACGACGCCGGCACTCCCCGAGCTCGCCCGTGCCCTCCCGGAGCACGCGCGCCTGGTCGCCGTCGGCGAGGGGCTCGCTGCAGATCCGGCACGGGCATTGATCGCCGGGCACGGTCAGAATCCCGAGGAGTGGTATGCATTCGACCTGACCCGTGAAGGAACGCCGCGGCTCCTTCGGCTCGGTCGAATCGAGGCGCTGTCTGCCGAGGCGCGTGCCTGGTATGCCGCCCTGCGCGACCCGTCATCGGCCTTCGGCGAGTTGCGGCGCCGTGGTACGGCGGTGCGTCGCGCGCTCATCGACCCGCTGCGGCTTGCGGGCGATCCGGGCCTGCTGTTCTTCGTGCCGCAGGGTGACCTGTTCCGGGTTAATCTCGCCGCGCTGCCGCTCGAAGATGGCTACCTCATCGAGCGCGGCTGGCGCGTGCACACGTTCGCGCACGAGAGCGACCTGCTCGTGCAGACCACGCCGCACTGGCGTGGCCGTGCCGTGCTTGCCGGTGCGCCCGATTTCCGGCCTGCTGATGCGGGTATTGCGATGGCTTCGCGCCAAGTATGCGTGGGTGCATCACAGCAGGGATTCACCGCGATCCCATATGCCGGGCAGGAGTTGCTGCGCCTGCAGTCGGTACTGGCCGGCACGGGTGACGACGGTAATCACATCGAATTGCTGAGCGGCGCCGAAGCGACTACCGCACGGGTGGCTGCCGCACTGCCCGGAGCGACTGTCGTCCATCTCGCCACGCACGGCTTCAGTCTCGACGAAACTTGCGCCGCCCAAGGCGCTAGCCGCGCGGTCACGCTCGAGGCAGCGCAGGGCGATGCCCTGGCGCGCCCGGCGCTGTCCGGTCTCGCATTCAGTGGTGCGCGTCTCGACGGCCGCCTGTCCGCCGAGGGCGTACTCAGTGCCGAGGATCTGGCTGCACTCGATCTCTCGCGTACCGAGTGGGTCGTGCTGTCTGCCTGCGATTCGGGACTCGGACCGATCGACCGTGGCGAGGGCGTGTTCGGCATGCGCCGTGCGTTGCGCCTGGCCGGTGCGCGTACCGTGGTGATGAGCCTCTGGGAGGTCGACGACGCTGCCACCGCCGCGTTGATGGAGGCGCTCTACCGCGCCCGATTCTCGGCTCACCGCGACGTCCCTACCGCACTCGGCGATGCGATGCTCGAGGTCATCACTGCACGGCGCCAGGCTAGTCAGTCTGATCACCCGTACTACTGGGCCGCCTTCGTCGATGAGGGCGGCTGGCGCTGAAGCGCTGCATGTTCGCTCGCGCGTTTCATTGACATTACATCCACGATCCAGTCCGCGGGGGAACATGGTATGACGCATCGCACCGTCCGGGTGCTTGCCGGCGCATGCGCATTTGTAGGCATACTGCTAAGCGTCAGGGTGAACGCAATCGCGCCGGACTGCGTGCAGAACGTAGCCCAGTTGCAGAGCAAGCTCACCGCCGCCGCCATCGACAACCAGCCAAACTACATCGGGCTGGAAGCCACGACGTACAATCTGGCGACACCGCTCGTGATCAACGTCACCGACGGTGCCTCGCTCACGATCGAAGGCGGATATGCCGCCGGTTCCGGCTGTACCGGGCTGCCCACCTCCGTGCCGGAAAACACCATCGTCAACGGCGCCAACGGTACCAATCTGCGAATCGTTTCGCAGCGCGGTGACCTAACCATGCGCAATTTAACGCTGTCCGGCTTCAAGCCGACGGCTGGCACGAACGCGATCTTTCTTGGCACGAACAACGGCAACGACGTGTTGCGTGTGGAGCGCCTGTCCATCTCTGGCAACGGTGTGAATGGTATCAACGACAGCATTCTCGCCCTTTATCCTGCCGGCGGTTTGGAGTTTCACGATAACATCGTGCACGACAACACGAACGCCTTCGCAGCGGTACGTGTGAACGCGTTCTATGCCGACTTGCCGATCAACATCGCGAACAATACTGTCACTGCGAACGCCGGCCCTGGCATGTCGATCGCAATCTATTCGCTGCTGCCTGCGATAATATCGAACAACATCTTCTGGAATAACGGAGTCAGCGACCTCGTTGTTGATTCCGATGTGAGTGACGACAGGCCGGCGGCTTTCAACAATACATGGCTCAATTGCAGCGGCTGTACCAATCTGTCGTTCGCTTCGGACAATAACAGTACGGCTGATCCGGAACTCACCACGTCGGCGCCAAAATACCGCCTCGGCGCCGGTTCTCCTGCGATCAATTCAGGCATCCCGATGCCGCTCACGCTCGGAGCGACCGATGCCGCGGGCAACACACGTGTCGTCGGCAGCGCGCCGGACCGCGGCGCGTATGAGTCGGCGATCAATGATCTGCCGGCGCATACATACATCGTCACGTCCACCGCGGACGACGTAGCCAACATCCTCACGCTGCGCGGTGCGATCACCGCGGCAAACGCGGCGGGCGTGCCGGCGGCGATCCATTTCCACTTCAGTGCCGGTTGTCCGCAGATCATCTACCTGGCGGCACCGCTGCCTCCGATCACGGTGCCAATGATCATCGATGGCTACAGCGATCCGGGTGCGGCGGTGAATACGGCCAATCCCGGCGCAGTCGGCAACATTCCATTCAACGCCACGATTTGCCCATTCCTGTTCGGCAACAGCTCGCCCGCGCCACTCAATGCGCTATCCGTGAGCGACACGGCACCTTCGACGGTTCACCTGGAAGTGCGTGGGCTGCGCCTGGAGAACTTCCAGACCGCGATCGATCTGTCCGGCGGCAATGGCCATTGGATCCATGGTAACGCGTTCGCGGGCCCGTTCATTTTCAACACTGTAATCGGTAACGGCGTGGGCGTGAACCTTGACGGCGGCTTCGCCGACGTGATCGGCGGACCGGCGGTTGCCGATGTGAACCTGATCAGTGCGAGTAGCAGCGTCGCCGGCATCATGATCAGCGGCGGTCTCGGCTCAGTGAACAACTGGTATCACACCGTGACCAACAATTCGATCGGCGGCGACCCGACCGGCACGATATCGGGGTGGGGCAATACCAACGCCGGCATCTTGCTGCAGTACACGCGACAGCAGGACGTGTTCGCGAATTGGATCGTGAACAACGGCGGGGACGGTATCGTGTTGGAAGGCGCGAACTACACGCTGGTGCAGTCGAACCTGATCGGCTCGAACATCACCGCAGGACTTGGCAATACGGGCATGGGCGTGCGCGTCAAAGGTGGTGCGAGCAGCAACTGGATCGGTAGCACCGAGCCCGGGTTGATCGGACGCGGCAATGTCATCAACAACAATGGCGGCGCCGGGGTGCTGATCGATCTCGATGCCGGAGTCTACAATGAAGTGACAGACAACATGATTCTGAATAACGGCGGTATTGCCGTGGATCTCGCGCTACTCGGCCGCACCGCCAACACCGGAACCGAAAACAGCGGACCAAACAACCTGCTGCATAAACCCACGATTACCGGCGCGGTGTATTCCTCGCCTGGCACCATCCACGTGACCGGTACGTTGCCTGTTTCGTCGCCGAACCAGTATCGCATCATTAGCTTCTACGCCAACGGCAGCTGCACCGGTGATGCGACCTCGCCGCTCGGCAGTCGTGCCGTTCAGGCCGATGCCAGCGGCATGATCGCTTTCTCGCTCGACATCCCAGGGCCAAGCTACGGGCCGGCTTGGATCACTGCTACCGATGAGGGCTACACTGCAGGCCTCAAGAATACTTCGGAGATTAGCAACGCACGCCACCTGACACCGGTGGATTACATTTACGACGACAGCTTCGAATGCTATTGATGGCGGCCCATGTATCCCGGCAAGGACGGACGAATGACCTCGAGCACTCTGCAGCGGCCGTGGCGGAGGTTTTGTTCACGAAGGGCGGCCCTTGGTATATGCCAAGTGAAAGGGCTGGGCAGAGCTTTGGTTGTATCGCTGGCGGCAATCTTGCCGTGTTCGTCGATTGGGCAGCGCCGGAAAAGAAGGCTGCAAAAGGGGATAGCGCTGCGCCGTGCTGCTCACTTCGGCAATGACAAACTCCGTCTGCAACCCTATGTCGAGGCCGATTTCTGCCTGGCCCTCGAACTGCGTCAAAGGGCTAATGGCACCCAGCACGTCGGAATCCCCTGCGGCCTCGGGGGGGGGGCTGGGTGCCGTAGGGCTGACAGAGGCGATCTACCGCGCCCGGTTCTCGGCTCACCGCGACGTCCCCACCGCACTCGGTGATGCGATGCTCGAGGTCATCACTGCACGGCGCAAGGCCAGTCAGTCCGATCGCCCGTACTACTGGCTGCCTTCATCCGTGAGGGCGGCAGGCGCTAGCCCGCGCCGGAATCCGCAGGGTAGGCTGCGCGCTGTCCGATCGTCCCGCTTCCAATCCGCCACGAAGCGGATCGGAAGCGCATCAGGCTGAACATACCCCAACGCCGTTATCTGGCTTTTGTTCGGTCCGCCGGAATTGCTGCATTGGGGATGCAGTTCTTGGCGCGCCGGGGAAAATGATGTCTAGACTGATGAGTACGCTCCGCTTAAGCGGAGTGCTGATGGTGTCGTGGGCCGGTCCGGCGTTTTCCGTCTGCGTCCACGATGCCACGGAGCTGGCCGCGCAGATCCAGGCGGCGCAGTCGAACGTCGATGCAACTGAGATCCGTCTCGTAACGGGTAATTACATGCTGAGCGGCCCGCTGACGTACAGCGGCGCCAGCGCGCTTACTCTGCGCGGCGGTTTCGCTGCCGCCGATTGCTCGGGCAAGCCGCAGGCCGACGGCGCGCTCACGGTCATCGATGGCGGCGGCGTGCCTGGCCGCTACGTGTCGATCGTATCGGCAGGCAACATCACCCTGCGTTCCCTGACGCTGCAGAACCTGCGTGGCGATCCGCAGCATGCCGATGCCGTCGGCCTCGCCTCGATTGGCCTGGAAGCGGCCGCCGACGTCGAGAACGTTATCGTGGCCGGTAGCGTGGCGACGGATTCGATCCTGAAGCTGATGGCGCCTGGGCATGTCCACCTCGCCAATACCCTGGTCCATGGCAACAGCGCGACACAGGCCGCCCTGCTCACGACACCATTTCCGTTCGTGCTCGTACCGGCCGTGCAGGCGCTGAACAACACGATCGCGGACAACACCGGCAAGGGGCTGGTCACGGCCCTGTATGCGGCTCCGCTGCCGATCCAGATCCACAACAACATCCTCTACAACAACACGGTC
>CAYYHP010000013.1:0-29638 GCA_964471815.1 uncultured Rhodanobacteraceae bacterium | reverse complement strand
GCGATCGCGGGCCGTGGCTCTGCCTGCTCCTGTTGCCGCTGGCCGCGCTCGGCTTCCGGCGTGGCTGGCTGCTGCTCGTGCCGCTCGTGGTCACGCTCGCTCCGCTCGCGCCGGCGCAGGCGCTGTCCTGGGCCGATCTCTGGCAGCGGCCGGATCAGCAGGCCTGGCAGGCCCTGCAGCAGGGCGATGCGAAGGCCGCACAGGCACAGGCCGAGGACCCGCGCCTGCGCGGCAGTGCGGCCTATCGCGCCGGCGATTACGCGACGGCCGAACAGGCCTTTGGCGCTGGCCGTGACGCCGACGCCGCCTACAACCGCGGCAACGCGCTCGCCGCGCAGGGTCATTACGAGGATGCCCTCGCCGCGTACGACGAGGCCTTGCGCCACGATCCGGGCCATGCCGATGCCGAGGCCAACCGCAAGGCCGTGCGCGAGTGGCTCGAGCGTCAGCGCCAGTCGCAGCAGCGGGACGAGCGGCAAGGTCAGGATGGCCGGAATGATCCGGATCCAGCGAAGCCCGAAGGTGGCGAATCTGCGCAGGACACACGCAAGCCCGACGCGGCCTCCGGTCAGGCACGCGACGACGCGGCCGATGACGGGAGCAAGCGCGATGCTTCGGGCAGGGACGGCGAATCCGGCGCCGGCAAAGACGGCGCACGGCGCGACCGCCAGGACGGTGATCCGGAAACGCAGAACGCGCCGGCCACGCGTACGGGCCGTTCCGCGCGAGCATCGGACAATGACGCGTCCGATGCGGTGAAGGACGCCGCCGAGGCCGACGAGCGCCGGCAGCGCTTCGGTCAGGCCATGCAGCAGGCCTTGCAGGAGCAGACGGAGGCCCAGGCCGGGCACGAGGCGGACGCGCCCGCCGCGCGCGAAAGCGAGGCCACGCGCGAGCAGCGCCAGGCCATGGAACAGTGGTTCCAGCGCGTGCCGGACGATCCGGGCGGCCTGCTGCGGCGCAAGTTCCAGCTCGAGTACGAACGCCGCCGCGTGGGCGGCGCAAAGGATGGTCGATGAAACCCTGGATCCGGACCTTCGCGGTCATCCTGCTGCTCGGATCGCTCGGCATGACCTCTGCCGTCGGTGCGGTCGAACTGCGCGCCTGGTTCGATCGCGATACGGTGCAGGCCGGCGAGACCGTCACGCTGAACGTCGAGGCCAGCGGCCGCTTCAGCGGCCAGCCCGATTTCACGCCGCTCGATCGCGATTTCGAGCAGCTCGGCACGTCTAGCTCGTCGGCGATCAACGTCGTCAACGGCGCAACCAGCACCAAACAACTGTGGGCGGTCGCACTCGCACCGAAGCACGAGGGTCGCATCGAGATCGCGCCGATCCGCATGGACGGTGCGAGTGCCGCGCCGCTCGTGCTCACCGTGCTGCCGGCGCCGGCCGGTGCGAGCGGGCATGCCGGCGACGAGGCGTTCGTCGAGTTCGCGCTCGAGCCGATCGCGCCCTATGTGCAGCAGCAGATCACGGCGACCGTGAAGCTGTATTACGCGGTGGCGCTGACCGATGGCCGCCTCGACGATCCGCATGCCGATGGCCTTGTCGTGAAGAAGCTTGGCCAGGACAAGCCCTACCAGGCCGACCGCGACGGGCGGCGTTATCAGGTCGTCGAGCGTCACTATGCGTTGAGCGCCGAGCACAGCGGTGATCTTGCCATCCCCGCGCTGGAATTCCGCGGCCATGCGGTCGCCGCCGCCGGACCGGGCGGCCTGTTCCCGACGCGCGGTCGGCCACTCGGCGCGCGTTCGGATGCCTTCGTGCTGCACGTCAGGCCGCGCCCGGAGACCGCCGGCACGGGGCCGTGGCTGCCCGCCCAGGCGCTCGACTATCGTGCCGAAGGCCTCACGGCCGGCACGCAGGCCAAGGTCGGCGAGCCGCTGACGCTGACCCTGCGCCTCGACGCCACGGGGCTCGGCTTCGAGCAGCTGCCTGAGCTCGCCCTGCCGCCGCTCGACGGTGCGGAGGTATATCCGGACAAGGCCGATACCGCCACGCGTGACGACGGCACCTGGCTGATCGGTACGCGCCAGCGCAAATTCGCGATTGTGCCGACGCGGCCCGGAACGCTGCACATCCCGGCGCTGAGGCTCGCCTGGTGGGACACCGTGCACGACCGTGCCGCCGAGGCCGTGATTCCGGCCGTCGATCTCGCGGTGGCGCCCGCCGCGGCTGCCACGCCACCGGCCGCATCGGGCACGCCGGCGGAGCGCCTCGCCTCGCCCGCACCGGCAGATGTGGCGACAGCGACAACGACAGCTGCGGCTTCGCCAGAACCCTGGCGCACGCTGGCACTGGCGAGCCTCGGGCTTTGGCTGGCGAGCGCGGCATTCCTGGCCGTACGCACCGCACGCCGTCATCGGTCGAAATCGCCCGTCGCGCACGCGGCGCGCGACGAGCCGCCGCGTGCGCGCGAGGCGAAAGCGGCGTTCCTCGCGGCCTGCCGGGCGAACGACGCTGCGGCGGCGACAGCCGCCCTGCTGCGCTGGGCCGAGGCCGAAGGCCGGCCCTGCCTGAGCCTCGGCGAGCTCGCCGCACGCCTCACTGCGCCGGAGCAGCAGGCGGCGATTGCCGGCCTGCAGCGTCAGCGCTTCGCCGGCGAGGAATCGCCGGCCGGTCTCGAACGGTTGTCGGCGGCGTTCGCGAATGGCTTTTCGCGGGAGCGCAGCGAAGCGCCGGCGGCGGATGAATCGCCGCTGCCCGCACTGTATGCCGGCCGCCAACCCACGCGCGGCACGCGGCACGCGGGCTGACTGGATCGTCCACATCGCGCGCGCTGCGCCGGCGGACCGGGTGAGGCGCGACACGGCGCCGGTCGGCACTTGGCATGTCAAAGAGCAGGGCCATCCATGCTCGCGACCGGGTGCTGCCGGGGCCTGACCGCGCAAGGCCTCGTGTAGACTCCCGCGGCCATTCGTTGCGGGAGTCCCCGATGCTTGCCGACCCGACCTCATCCGATCTCCGTCCGCGTCGCGGCATGTCGCTACGTCGCACGGCGCAGATGGTGGTGACGCGATGAAGGCCGGTCTGCCGCTGCACTGGCGCGTGCTGATCGGCTTCGCGATCGGCATCCTCGCCGGCGTGTTCGCCTACTGGATCGGTGCGGACCGCCCGTTCGTCGCCTTCGTCATCGACTACGTCGCGGCACCGGCCGGCCAGCTGTTCCTGCGCCTCCTGTTCATGCTCGTATTGCCGCTGATGTTCACCGCGCTCGTGCTCGGCGTCGCCGAGATCGGCGACATCGCGGCACTCGGTCGCATCGGTTGGCGCACGCTGCTGTATACCGCGGTCGTCACCAGCGTCGCGATCGGCATCGGTCTCCTGGTCGTCAACGTCATCCAGCCGGGCCATGGCATGGACGCCGAGGTGCTCAAGAGCGTGGTTGCCTCGGGCGCGGACAAGGCCAAGGCCATCGCCGAGGCCAAGCCGACGATCTCGGTCGTGCAGATGCTGCTCGGCATCGTGCCGCAGAACGTCGTCAAGGCGGCCGCCGAGGGCGAGCTGCTCGCGGTCATGTTCTTCGCGATCCTGCTCGGCGTCGCATTGGTGCTCACGCCGACGCCGGCCACGGCGCACTTCAAGGAGGCCGTGCAGGGGCTCAACGAGCTGGTGATGAAGATCATCGGCCTGGTGATCCGGCTCACGCCGTATGCAGTCGCCTGCCTGATGTTCGCGTTGACCGCCCGCTTCGGCTGGGGGCTCCTGGCGCGGCTCGGTGCCTACGTGTTCACCGTGGTACTGGCGATCGCGCTGCACATGTTCGTCGTGCTGCCGCTGTGGGTGCGCTACATGGGGCGCTTCCCGGCGTTGCGCTTCTTCCGCGATTCGCAGGAGGCGATCCTCACCGCGTTCTCCACGGCCTCGAGTACCGGCACGCTGCCCACCACGCTCAAATGCGCCGAGCACAATCTGAGGCTGCCGCCGAAGGTCGCGCGCTTCGTGCTGACCGTCGGCGCGAGCGCGAACCATCACGGCACCGCGCTGTTCGAGGGCCTGACCACGCTGTTCCTCGCGCAGTGCTTCAACGTCGAGCTGACCATCGCCCAGCAGGGCATGGTGCTCGGTCTGTGCATCCTCGGCTCGATCGGCACGGCCGGCGTGCCGGCCGGCTCGCTGCCGGTGATCGCGATGATCCTGGGTTATCTCGGCGTACCGCCCGAGGGTATCGCGATCATCCTCGGCGTCGACCGCTTCCTCGACATGTGCCGCACCGCGCTCAACGTCACCGGCGATCTCGCCACCGCGGTCGTCGTCGCGCGCGGCGAAGAAACCGCGACGAAAAGCGTGCCGCGACCTGCCTGAGTGCCACTCCGTCTGGAGACCGCTGCCGCGTGTCCAGCGCGGCAGCCTTGCGTCGTCCATCCGCCGGCGCAGGTTGGTAGTCCACGCCTCGACAAATTCTGCAAACACACCAAGTTCGTACGGCGATAACGTATCGTTCGCTCGAGCGTAAGTTCCTGGATCACCTTGAAGCGAAGAGCTCGGACCTGGCTTGCCCGTGTTGTCCGTGCAAATCCTGGGAAATGCGCATCGAAGACCCAGTAAATCTTCAGGACCGACGGATCATGGAGTTCTCCCTTCGACGGCTCGCAGGGGGATCGCCGTGGCTGTCGTAGCCATGGTCTGCAGTAACTGCGGTATTTTGCGCATGCATTCGGCCGACAAAGCCATCCAGACTGGATGCTCCACATGACGTCGAGCAGACTGGCTGGCTGTCCTCTTTATGGATGTGCTGCCAACGGTTGGTTTGGCGCAATCCGGCATGTGTTGCTGTCGGTGTGAGCGCTGACACTGATGGCTTCCTGTGCGTGCATCAGTACGACCAAGAAAGTTCAGAGAGTCTTGTTCGTAGGTAACAGCATTATCAACACGAACAACTTGCCGTCAGTTTTTGAGCGGATTTCTGATCTGCAGCCAGAGGCTCCCGCGTATGAAGTCGACATGTTTACCCGGGTGGGGTCACACTCGCCGAACTAGGTCGAGACTCCCGCGTGACAAGCCTTCTCGCATCAGGCCGCTACGAGGTTGTCGTGTTGCAGGAGAGGGGTGGCGACGACCTGTGTGTTCTGAAGCCAGAAAATCGCGAATCACCTGGCTGCCTAGCACTCTTCGATAGTCATGTTCGCCTGGCGAGTCTCGCTCGCAAGCACGGTGCGCGAGTGTTGTACTTGGGCACCTACCAGCTGATACCAGAAGCTTCAAAAGCGATCGTGCGTGCGGAACGTACGCTCGGAGTGCAAATGGCAGCGCAGTTTGTGGAGGTCAGTAAGCGTCTGCGAGGTTTGCGCGAAACGGAATCTGAATTTCCTTGGCTGTATGCCGACGGGGGACATCCCGGGGTTGCCACTACTGCCCTTATGGGCATGCTGATCTACAAAGCGCTGAGCGGGAACGATCCGATCCCTTTCGAGCTGTGCATGGGTGCAGAAATGTACACGCCCGGGTGGAGACGCGATGGCGTCGTGCGGCATGCCGATATCGTTTCCGAGGTTCAGCCGGAGCGTTGCCTGCTGAGTCAGTCGCAGATGTACGAAATTGCGCAGGGCGCCGCCGCCCCGCAGCCCGTGCCGGACGAGCAGACCGGATTCTGAAGCACCGGGATCGATGGATAGTGGTCTTCAGTCCGAAGCCGCCGAGCGCAGTCTCGGCATGTTGTATTGCAATCGTGGTCGCCGTCCGCGGCAAGCACGTTGGGCTTGCAGAGCCGATTTGGCCATCGCCCAGCAGGGCATGGTGCTCGGTTTGTGCATCCTCGGCGTCGACCGCTTCCTCGACATGTGCCGCACCGCGCTCAACGTCACCGGCGATCTCGCCACCGCGGTCGTCGTCGCGCGCGGCGAGACCGCAGCGGAAGCTTCGCCGCGGCCGGCCTGGGCATTGGTACGATGCGGCCGCCCCGCATCGGGCTCGCGCTCGTGGACATCGGCGCCCGTCGCGACTCCGTCGCGATGATCGCGTGCCGTGCATTCGCCGGCGTATGCCGGTAGTTCCACAACCCACCAACTTCCGCAACCACGCCAAGCCGGCTCGGCAGTAAGGTGCCGTCCGCTCAAGCACCGGACTGAGCCAGGGATGTCGGGCCAGGGATGGCCCAGCCGGCCGATGGGCGTCGAACCGGCGGATCGCATGTTGCGATGACCCCCACCGCCACGCGATCGCGTGCCGGCAGTCCGGAAGCATTTCTGCGGATGTCCTCGGGAGTGGTGGATGAAAAGGATCTTCGGAGCGGCGCTGCTGCCGCTGCTCGGTCTGGCCGGTTTCGCCTGTTCGATGCCAGCCCGGGCCTATATGGACGTGAGCTATCCGCCGGCGACTACGTGTCCGGCGTCGGTGCAGCCACCGTCGAGTCCCGGCACCACGCCGGGTTATCCGGGACACTGGTTCAACCCCGACCGCTATGGGTCCGGCTGGGATCTGCTCTACAGCGCCGACCACACGATGCTGGTCGTCGTGTGGTTTACCTTCGATCAAGGTGGGCGGCCGATCTGGCTGGTCTCCGACCCGCAGCCGTTCAAGACTTCCAGTTCCACTACACACGGTACGCGCTGGAAGGCGGGTCTGTACAAGGTGACCTGGCAGCAGGGCCGTACGACGCCGGAAAAGGTCGGCTCGGTGGCGATCACGTTCCCGGTGAATTCCACCACGCGCGCGAGCCTGCGCTGGCAGTGGGACGAGGTCAGCACCTCGCGCAGCTACGACGAATGCCTCTACGACATCTTCCTCGACACGCCGGCCTATAACGCGCCGCGGACTTCCGCCGCGAACGGGTACGGTGAAGCGACCGCCACGCAGGCGCTCGAGATCAACGACGCCTTCACCGGCACCTGGTTCGCTCCGGACCACCCCGGCTGGGGTGTGGACATCGTGCTGCGCACCCTTCCCGGCGGTGACAGCTTCGAGGTCGATACTGCACACATCTTTGATCTAGCCGGCGAGCCCGTCTGGGTACAGGCGCAGACCCGCCACCACGGGCGGGCGCCGGCGACGGCCACGAATCCGCTCTACTACATCAAGCATCCGACCGGCTTGCCGATCCGCAAGTGCTCGACGGCGGAGTGCATCGATCCGCATCGGATCGAAGGCAATGCGCTCACGCGTACACTCGACGGCGTCGCTCACGGCACGTTGAAGCTGCGCGTCAAGGTCGATGCGGCGACGACCGGCGCGGCCGGGATCGACTGGCCGCGCGCGCCGCTCCCGATACAGGAAACCGTCGTCCGGCTCACCGAGATCGATCGCGTCATCACCGACGAAGTGCACTGCACCGGCGGCGCGGCGGCCTCATGCACGGTCGTCGTGAACTGGGCGAGCCAGAGCGACGATACGCGCCTCTACCGTCACGATCTCACGAGCGACACGACGAATCCGAAACCCCTCGCGGCGCAGAGCACGGGCCAGTTTACCGACACGCTGCAAGCCGGCGAGCGCATCCGCTATGAATTGCGACGAGGCGGTGCGACCGGCAAGTTGCTCTCGTCGAGTTCCGAGGTGCGTGCGCTCATCCTCGGCGATGCGCCGCCGGCCACGATGCCCGGCGTGCCTTCGCCCGATCCGGTCTCGGATGCCGTGGGCTATCTCGGCGGGCAGTTCCGCGTCGACGAATCGGGTTCGGCGACCTACCGGATTCCGCTGGCGCTGCCGCCGGGCCGTGGCGGACTGACACCGCCGCTCGCGATCGCCTACCACAGCGGCGCCGGTGACGGCCCGCTCGGCATGGGCATGGCGCTCGATGGGCTCTCGGTCATCACCAAATGCCGCAAGACCACGGAGTCGGGCGACGGCCGCTTCGAGCCGATAAGCCAGTACGCGGGACCGACATCGACCGCCAACGAAGCGGAGGGCGAGTTCCGCTCCGGCTTCTGCCTCGACGGCCAGCGCCTGCGCCTGATCGCCGGGCGCGAAGGCCGCGCGGGTGCCGAGTACCGCACCGAGATCGACACGTTCCAGAGGGTCGTCGTCGACAGCGAGGAGCGCATCACGATGGGCTCCGGCGTGTACTTCAATCCGGTCACGTTCACCGTCTGGCGCAAAGACGGCACGATCGTCAGGCTCGGCGGCGAGGCGCGCCGCCTGAGCCACGGCGATCTGGTCACCCAGCAGCCGTTCGCCTCCGAATGGTGGCAGAGCGAACTGCGCGACACGAACGGCAACGTCGTCACCTACGGCTACGCGCGGGCCGCTTCGGGCGTGGAAGGTTCGCTGCGTCTGGCCCGCATCGGCTACGTCGGCGGCCAGGTCGATTTCAGTTACGACGAACGCGAATTCCCGGTCATCGACTACACCGCCTCGCTGCCGGTCGCGCTGAGCGAGTGGCTGCGTCAGATCGACGTCAGGAAGGGTGGGCAGCTCCTGCACAGTTACGTGCCGACCTACGAACCCACGCCATACAACCCCGCATTGCGGCGCATGGCGGCAATCCGCGATTGCGCCGGGGCCGTCTGTCAGGCGGAGACGGTGCTCGCCTGGCACGACCCGCCCGCCGCACGGGACGCACAGACCACCGCGGGCTCGGGTTTCGCGCAGCTCGCTTCGTTCAAGTACGGCGACGTGGATGGCGATGGCCGCGCCGACATCGTCTGGGCCGACCGCGACCGCAACGTATACGTTTCCTTCAGCCGGCCTACGGCCAGCGGCATCGGCTTTTCCGCGCCCGTGCTCGCGACCCGGGCCGAGTGGAACGACGAGCAGGCATGGTACGTCTATGACTTCAACGCCGACGGCCGCGATGATCTGCTCGTCTATCGGGACGGCGCGTGGCGCATCCTGTTCAGCAACGGCAACGGCTTCGATGCGTCCGGCATCGAGCTGCCTGACAGCCGTACCACCGCGACGGCGAGCGACAAGCCGCTGGTCGTGCTCGCCGACTTTGATGGCGACGGGCTCGGCGACGTACTGGTGATGGACCGCTATACGGGAGGCCGCGGCGAGCGCGCCTGGCTGACCCGCAAATCTGGTAATCCGACGCCGTCCCAGCCCGACCGGATGGACGGCCCGCATGGCGTCGTCTTCGAGGCAGCGGATGCCGGGCTGTGCATGCTCGGCTCGCAACAACCGTTCAACCGGCTCAGTCGCCACCACAGCGGTGCCGTGGATTTCGACGGCAACGGCGCGGCGGATCTCGCCCTGCGCCTGGCCGGTCCGCTGCACTGCGTGCCGCGACGTCCGCGTGCCAATGCCACGCAGGACGTACTGGCGGAAGCCGAAGCCATCGCCGAATCCGCCGATGCCCTGCAGGCCGGGAATCAGGACTCTGTCTACCGCTTCATGAGCCAGGGGCTCAGCGAGAACGGCCGCGCCCTGATGTTCAAGACCTACAGCAAGTTTGGCGAATGGCCCGCGGCCCAGGGCGTCGAGCTCGACACCTTGCAGTTCGTCGACATCAATGGCGACGGCCTGACCGACAGTCTCTGGCACGACAAGGATGGCAGCTGGAAGTACCGGCTCAACAACGGCTTCGGCTTCCAGCCTGCGGTCAGCGTGCCGGGCACCGGCGATTGCGGTGCCGGCGGGCGGCAGTGCGACGTGCAACTGCTCGATTACGACGGTGACGGGCGGCTCGATTTCTGGGTCGCGAACGCTGTCGCCGGCGGCAGCTATGCGGTGCACCTCTGGACCGGCAACGGTTTCGCGGCGAATGCCGTGGAAACCTTCGCGCGTCATGAGGGCGCCGGCTGGCGGCAAGGTTTCGCCGACATCGACGGTGACGGCTATTACGACAATCTCAACCTGAAAACCGACAGCGGCTCCGGCGAATGGACCGCGCGTCGCACGAGCGGCCATCACCGGCCGCGCAACGTCGTCGCCTCGATCGGCCAGGGTCTCGGCAATGCGACCTGGATCGACTACGCACCGCTGACGTTCGCCTCGGTCTATGCGCGCGAATACACCGGCTGGAGCCTGCAGAGCGGCCGCGGCTCGCCGGTGCAGGACGTGCTGGTGCCACGCTTCGTCGTGGCCGCCGTGCGCAGCAGTGCGCCGGTCGAAAACAACCCCGACGCGACCGCCGAGGTCCGTTACCGCTATGCCGGCTTCCGCATGCAGGGTGGCGGGCGCGGTTCGCTCGGCTTCGAGCGGGTCTACACGCTCGATACGCGCAACCGGATCGAGACCCGCACCGCGTACTACCAGGCATTCCCGCTTACCGGCCTGCCGCGCGAGACGGTGACCGTGACCGCGGCCGGCTGGGCCGACCCGTGCGCGGGCGGCGCCGAGGCGCCGGGTTGCATGGCCTATGGCCCGGCCTGGACCGACGACGATGCGGCGCCGGGCCGCATCGTCATCAACCGCAGCACCGATGTCTACGAGTCGCGCGAGCAGGGCGGCGGCGCGCTGAAGCCGATCGTGGTCCTGCGTACTTCGTCGAACTCGGTCAGCCGTGATCTGAGGGGCGCGCAGATCGCCGCCGAATCGACCAGCGGCATGACCTACGACCCGTTCGGCAATCTGCTCACTTCGACGACCACGAACGCGGATGCCAACGGCGCGACGATCCGCACGGTCGTCACGCGCAACGACTACGACAACAAAGGCGTGAGTTGGCTGCTCGGGCGCTTACGGCGCAGCAGCGTGACCACCACGCGAAACGACGGCGGCGTCACGTCGAGCGTCACACGTGTCAGCAGCTTCGACTACGACCCGCAGACCGGCCAGCTCAGCGTCGAGCGCCTGCAGCCGGATGCCGCACCCGATCTCGCGCTGATCAAGACCTACACCTACGACGCGTACGGCAACCGCACGCAGTCGTCGACCTGCAGCCGCGATGTCGGCGAGGCGGCGTGCCGCACGCTCGGTGCCGCGAACATGGCCTTCCACCCGGCCGGCGAGACGACCCTCCAGCGCTACGCGCGCACCGCCTTCGATGCCGACGGCATCTTCGCGGACATGACCTCCGCCGCGTTCTGGAACGGCAACAGCACGACCGAGCGGGTGGTCGCGAAGGTCGAGCGGCGCGATGCGTGGGGCAATCCCGTGCAGACCACGGGGGCAAACGGATTGGTCAGCATGGCCGCCTACGGCGCCTTCGGCCGCAAGTATTTCGAGGGCAACAACGGCGGCGCGGCGGTGACCACTAGTTACCGCTGGTGCCAGGCCGCGGCGCATGGCGGCGACGCGGTGCCTTGCCCTGCCGGCGCGGTATACCGCCTGCAGGCCGTGACCGCCGGCGCGCCGACCGCGTGGACCTACTTCGATCGCCTCGACCGCGAAGTGCTGCGTGTCCGCGAAGGTTTCCAGGCCGGCGAATACAGCGCGGTGGCCAAGACCTACGACGAGCTGGGCCGTCCGTATCGCGTATCCGAACCGTTCGCCACGGCCCCGCCCATGACATCCGCGGTCGGCAGTGGTGCGAGCCACTGGACGACCACGCACTACAACGCGCTCGGCCAGCCGACCCGCATCGACCATCCGAACGGCAGCACGACCGAGTTCCGCTACGACGGTCTGACGACCACCGCGACGATGCCGCCGAACCAGGGCGGCGTACGCGAGACGCGCCGCGAGCGGCACAACGCGCTCGGCGAGGTGGTGGAGGTGATCGACCACTACGGCTCGGTGCTGAGCTACGCCCGTGACGTGGCCGGCAACGTGATCGCGACCACGCGACGCAGCGCCGAGGGCAAGGTGATCACGAGCGAGGCACGCTACGACGATCTCGGTCGGCGCATCTGGATGCGCGACCCGGACGCCGGCGAGTGGAACTACGTCTTCGACGCGCTCGGCGAGGAAGTGCGCCGCTATACCGCGACGAGTTGCACGCGCTCGCGCTACGACGGACTCGGCCGTCTGTGGAGCCGCACCGACTATCGCCAGAGTGGCTGCAGCGGTCCGGCCGATGCCGAGACGACCTGGGCTTTCGACACCGCGCCGCACGGGCTCGGCCAGCTCGATCTGGTCAGCGGCCAGGATGGCGGCGCGACCTACACGCGCCAGCATCGCTACGACGAACTGGGCCGCGAGGTGGGTCAGGAGAGCAACGTCTCGGGCAGCGCGTACCGGCAGACGAGCCGCTACGACCAGTTTGGCCGCGCCTTCCAGAGCCTGTTCGAGGGCGATCGACTGAGTCCGGCCGGCGAGCAGAACGAGTACAACGCGCAGGGCTATCTCACGGCGGTACGCGACGCCTACGCACCGAACGCCGCGCCGTATTACGCCGTGCAGGCGATGAATGCGCGTGGCCAGGTCACTGCGGAGCGGCGCGGCACGAACGACCGCCTCGCCACGACGCGTGAATACGACCCGGCGACGGGCCGCCTGCGCGCGATCGTCACCGGCGGCGGCGCAGTCCAGGATCTGCATTACGACTACGACCCGATCGGCAACATGCAGAGCCGCGAGGACCGTTCGGAAGGCGGCTATGTGCACGAGGACTTCCGCTACGACGGTCTGCAGCGCCTGACCACGGCGACGATCACGCTGCGCGCCGGTCAGCCGGGCGTGGTGCGTCAGTACCGCTACGACGGTCACGGCAATCTCGTCACCTCGCCGGTCAGCGCCGAGGCTTACAGGTACGGCGAGCGCGCGCCGTTGTGCACGAAGCCGGACGAGGCCACACCGGGCCCGGCCGCGCTGACGAGCTTGAACGGCAACCAGTACTGCTACGACGCGCACGGCAACCTGCGGCGCATGCTGGATCCGGCGAACGCGGTGCTGGAGAAGAAGACGGTCGCCTACACGGCCTACGACCTGCCGCGCGAGCTGCGCATCCACAACCCGTACAGCCAGCACACCACGCGCTTCCAGTACGGTCCGGAGCGTCAGCGCGTGCGGCGCACGGATCAGGCGAGCGCCGACGGCAGCGGGCTGGCGACGGTGACCGACACGCTCGGCGCGACCGAGGTCGTCGCGCGCGGGCCGGGCGGTGCGCGCGAGGTGCGGCGCTATGTGCCGGGGGCGATCCTGATCGCCCGCGTGGACGGCGAGGGCCGGGAGAGCGACCGGCAGACGGTGTACCTGTTCACGGATGCGCTCGGCTCGACGCACCGGCTGACCGACGGCAACGGTATGCCGCTGGGCACGAGTGGCCGGCAGGCGTTCGACGCGTTCGGGCGGCGTGCCGATCCGGCGAGCGGGGCGGGGCTGGGCAATGCCGCGGAGTTCGCCTTCCCGAGCGACCCGACCGCGCACGGCTACACCGGTCACGAGCAGCTCGACGCGTTCACCTGGATCCACATGAACGGGCGGCTGTACGACGTGCAGACCGGGCGCTTCCTGCAGGCCGACTCGGTGGTCGGCGACGCCGGCGACCTGCAGGCGTGGAACCGCTATAGCTACGTGCTGAACAACCCGCTGGCATACACCGACCCGAGCGGGCACTGGGGCAAGAAGCAGCAGCGGTTCCTGCGTCTGATTGCGGCCACAATCATCTCCGTCTACACCGGCGGCACCGCGGCTGGCATGAGTTGGGGCTACTTCGGCACGGCGGTGACGACGAGCCAGGCGGTGGCTGCGGGCATCATCGGCGGATTCGCCGCCGGCGCGGTGCAGTCCGGGACCCTGAAGGGCGCGGCGCTCGGGGCCTTCTCGGGGGCGGTCGGTGGCTGGGTGGCGGCGCCGGCTACCGGCCTGGCAGGTACGGGACAAGGGCTATTGATGCTGGCGACCTCGGGCGGCATCACCGAGGAACTGGCCGGCGGTCACTTCGGCCACGGTTTCATGGCGGCCGGCCTCAGCGCGGCGGCCGGCGCGGCCCTGCATACGGGCAACACGTTCGCCGACGGGGTGCTGGCGGCGATGGCCGGTGGCACGATCGCGGAGGCCACCGGCGGCAAGTTCGCCAATGGGGCCGTCACCGCCGCGGTGAGTTTTGCATTCCGGAAAATTGCAAGCGAGGCGATGACGGGCTCTGGCAGTGGGATGGCATCCAGTTCTTCGCGGGGCACCGATGTTTCACTTGTTCCCGGCGAGTATGGTTCCCCGGAAAGTGCTGTAAATGCTTTTGGTCAAGCGAACGCTGCGGCTGCAAGGGCATCGCGTTCGGAATACCAGGCCGGAATTGTTGAGTTGTGGGGCGGTGATGGGTTTGGGCCGCCTGCATATGCGTACACTAGTCCTTTCACTGGAGATCCTGGTTCAACCGTTGTTTCGTGGGGTAGATATTTACCTGCATTGCGATCAACATATGGTAATTCTCTCTATGGCTATGCGCATATTCACGCTGATAACAATATGATTTTCTCTCCATCGGATTATCGTTTCGTCCATCAAGGTTATTCTCCATTATACTTATACAATCAAAATAACGAGACAAGAATTCTCACGGAGTCAATTGTCAGGCGCGCCATAACATCTGCCAACATTCGTGGCCCTGACCAGGTTGCTCAGTACATGCGGTTGAATAATGGCTTCCCAGGAGTATGTGTTTATGGGTGCGATCAATAAGATAGTTCGATTATCTATCAGACTGATACTGGCGCTGGGGTACAGCACTACTGGAGTCGCAAGCGAACGTGACGCTGGTGCTCAACTGGCTGCAATCGATGAGCCATATGTATGTTCTCAAAACATTCGCCAGGCTCTCCGCCAGCCTTTGGCAGCAGCGCCAGATTTCACGACGATCCACGAAGTGACGAGGTGGTTGGCAGGGCGTCTTCCGGCATCAATCCAATCCCATTTCGTTGAGGCAGGCCGTGCAGTATATAAATCGTTGAATGATTGGGAACGGCATCGAATTATTAACGGGCCGTTTTGGAATTTACAGGCTTTAGGAGAGCTGATAAGAGCGCAAGATTCACACTTTGTCGGTATCTTCGGATGTAGCATAAGAGATGAATCTGGCGTGACCTTTCAAGTTCTGCAAGATCAAATATATATCGTACTAGACTTGAAAGGAAAATCTGTTGATAGGGCTTTAACTAGACTTGGAATTTCCGATCCACACTATGCAAAGATGGCAATCATGTACGGTGTAATACTGGATTATGCAAAGATCAGTTGGAGAGACGATCAGCTTGCTCGGTTAGTGAAATTCCACTTAGAGTTGGAGCAAGGCGGCGATGACATGATTAATTATACGGATAAGTAATAGATTCTGATATTGATGGCCCACTTCATCAGTTGAAAATTACTTTGATATGTGACACTTCCAGTTGCGCATGAGTGCTGGTTAACTTAGTTTGCACTTCGACAAATGGTGGATCAGGGCTTTCGGCAATTAAACTGCGATTGATAATATGATATCTGACATGGCTGTCTTTTTTGGCTTATCAATTGCAGGTGCCAATAATAGCGGTATTTGTCCTTCATCGATAGACTCAACGCAGGCTCTTAGCTTGCCTCCTGGGTGGGAGGTTATAAAGGAAGAAAGCAGGAGTTGCCTTTCGGAAGTTAAATTTTACATGGATCATCCCAGAGGCTTAGTCTCTCTAAAATACAGCAAAATAGATAGCATAGATGGAGTAGAAAAGTTAGTTTGGGTTTTTAACGGTAACGACGATATATGGGTAGTCTGTAGGTTTCGTGATGTGCGAGATGTAATAACTCGGAATCTGGGTCACCCTAAGCGCTGCGAAGTATCTTATCGCCCAGTAGGGCCGGATCATGTTCAAGCGTCCTGTAAATACTAACGAAATTGCCTGCTAAAACCTTTTATCGGTCAACTCATTGATGGTTGTGATGTCGCCGCTTTGCATATGACGGCCTGCAGCGCCTGACCACGGCGACGATCACGCTGCGCGCCGGCCAGCCGGGCGTGGTGCGTCAGTACCGCTACGACGGTCACGGCAATCTCGTCAGCTCGCGGGTCAGCGCCGAGGCTTACAGGTACGGCGAGCGCGCGCCGCTGTGTACGAAGCCGGACGAGGTCGCACGGGGTGGGGCCGTTCCTGATACCGGATGGCGGCAAGGCTCATTGGCAACTCTCTGCCCAGCGCGTGGCTGGGCTCACCAGACCCGCGGAGGCTGCCTGCGCCGGGTGAGCGCCGATCGCTCGGGCCTACCGCATGCGCCTGACGCTCGCCTCCGTCGAGCACAACCCTCCTGGGTTCTCGTCCGCGCCCCCGCTCGGCGATGAGGTGTTGCGGAGCGATCAATCACCTAGGCCGAACTGATTGACGAATCCGCTGGGGGCGTGCCGGCCGTGGGGTTACTCTGCCGGCATGAAGCCGAAACGATCATCCCGAGTGGGCGCCCGTGATGCAGATGAGACCCTGCGCGTGCCCGAACGCCTGCTGGCCGCGGCCAAGGCCTGTTTTCTCGCCGAGGATTATCACGACGTGGGCACGCGGCGCATCGCCGAGATGGCGCGCGTGAACGTCTCGATGATCCGCTACTACTTCGGCAGCAAGGAAGGGCTGTACGAGGCGATGATCCGCGAGACGCTCAATCCACTGCTCGCGGTTCTGGATGGCGAGATGCTGTCCACGCCGGACGGCCTGACCGGTTACCTGCGCCTGTACTACCGCACGATGCTGGCCGCGCCGGAGTTTCCGAAGCTGATCCTGCGGGTGCTGGCACTCAAGCGGGGTCCCGGCCGGCGCTTCATCCACGAGCTGCTCGAACGCGGCCGCGCACGCACGGCCAGGCGCGTGGACGCGCTCAAGCGCGACGGGTTTGCGCGTGAGGACGTCGATCCCGACCTGCTGCGCATGGCCTTCGTCAGTCTGGCGATGACGCCCATGCTGCTGAAGGACGTGTTCGAGGAACAGATGGCGCGGCCGATGGACGGGGACTTCCTAGAGCGCCTGGCACAGTTCAGCGGCGGGCTGATCGCGGCCGGTCTGAACGCCCGCGCCACGCGAGGCGCCACCATGGCGGAGGGCAGCGCATGAGCCTGCAGCGTCATGCACTGGCCGCCTGGATCTTCGGCGGGCTGGCGCGCCTGTTCGAGCGTCTGCAGTCGTGGCCGAGCCGGATGATGCCGCCGGCCGTCCGGCTCATGCAGATCGGATCGGCCTTCTGGCAGTCGCGCGCGCTCCACGCCGCGGCGCAGCTCGATCTGGCGACGGCGCTCGGCGATGGCGAGGCGTCCGCGGACGATCTGGCCGTGCGGGTCGGGGCCGATCCGCATGCGCTGTTCCGCCTGTTGCGCCTGCTGGCGGCGATGGGCGTCTTTGCAGAGACCGCCTCCGGATGCTTCCGCAACAACCGGCTGTCGAATGGCCTGCGTACCGATCGGCCCGGCAACGTGCGCGCCCTGGTGCAGATGCACAACTCGCCCACGATGAGCCGGCCATGGTACGAGCAGCTCGAAAACGGCCTGCGCCGCGGCGAGCCACCCTTCTGCCTGGCGCACGGACAGGCGCTCTACGCGTACATGGATGCCCACCCCGAGTTCGATGCGCTGTTCGCCGCGGCGATGGATTGTGTCGAAGCAATGGCCGGCGATGGCTTCGCCACGGGCTTCGACTGGAGGGTCTTCGAGCGCGTCATCGATCGATGGCTTCGCCACGGGCTTCGACTGGAGGGTCTTCGAGCGCGTCATCGATATCGGTGGCTCGCGAGGCGCCAAGGTGGCGACGATCCTCGCACGCCACCCGCATCTGCATGCCCTGGTCGTGGATCGGGCGACCACCATCCACCAAGCCCGGGAGTTCTGGCGTGATCGCGAGCCTTCGGCAGTGCGGGCACGCCTGGACTTCGCGGTGGGCGATGTGCTCGACGCCGTGCCTGCGGCCGCGAGCGATCGGGATGCCTATCTGCTGAGCGCCGTCCTGCATGGCTTCGACGACGCTACCTGCGTGCAGGCGCTGTCCAACGTGGCACGGGCGGCCGCACCCTGCGACGCCACGATCGTACTGCTGGAGATGATCATGCCGGAGCGCAGGGCCGGTCTGCTGGCCGCTGCCTTCGATATGCAGATGTTCATGGCGACCGGCGGTCGCGAACGCACCCTCGGCGACTGGCGGCGTCTCTTCGCACTGGCCGGCGTGAGACTGGTCGAAATCGTCGATCTCGTATCCGTCGGCAAGATGCTGGTCCTGAAACCGGCTGCAGTGACCTGAAGGCCGTCAGGCCACGATCGCCGCTCGGGCCGACGGCCGGATGATGAATGGGCGCCTGGAGGGATCCTGCTTGCGCCGTTCGGTTCGCGGCGGCACGGGCTTATACGATGTGGATGGAACGACCGCGCATGGCATGGGCCGCAGGCATGGCGCGTCGCGATCGCTCCCGGTGCCGTCAGACTCGCAGAACATGCCCGGATCGCCCGAACCAACTGAGGTGGATAGGCCGGCCTTCGCTAGAGCCATCCCGACGCATAGCGCTCGCCAGCCGCCGCAGCGGACCCTGGGAGTCGGCGGCTGGAAGGCGGTGTGTGGTGTGCTGATGATGGCCATCGGCTCGGCACCGGCCGGAGCGGCGCCCTGGGAGATCTGGTCATCCCCGTACGCGCTCGCTCGCCTCGACGCGCGCGATCAGGTCATCGAGCATTCGAGTCATTGCCCGGGCGGGTGTCGCTACGACCGTGACGGCGCCGGCCCGGAATCCCCTGCGGCCAATCCATACCCTTCCCGCTGGCTGTACCGCGAAGGCGGCGAGCTGACCGTGTTCGACGAGCCGGGGCCGGGCGCGTTGACCCGCCTGTGGATGACCACCGGCTACGGCACCAGCCGCTGCATCGACCCGGCGATCCGCGTGCGTTTCTATCTCGACGATGCACCCTCGCCGGTCCTGGATCTGCCGCTGCCCGCCTTGTTCGATGGCACGACGCCGCCGTTCGTGTCGCCACTGGTCGCGGCGCCCGGCGAATCGAGCGGCGGTTACGTGAGTCATGTGCCGATCGCCTATGCGCAACATCTGCGCATCACCCTCGGCGATGTCCAGGGACAACCGAACCCGTGCACGGGCGACGATCGACACCTGCTCTGGTATCAGTTCACGCATCACCGGCTGGCGCGGGACGTGCCCGTGACGAGCTTCGATCCCGGTGACGATCAGGCAGCCTACCGGGCTTGGCTCGCGCACCAGGGCGGCGATCCCTGGGGCGGAACGCCGGCCGCGCAAGCCGTCGGCGTGCAGCTCGCCCCCGGCCAGAGTGCGACGCTCGCGACGCGTAGCGGAAGCGGCTGGCTGCGTGGCCTGCGCCTGCATGCCGATCCAGCGGATCTCGATCGGCTGCATCTGCGCGCGACCTTCGACGGATACACGACGATCGATCTGAGCCTGGCCGATTTCTTCGCCCGTCCGGCCGACGCCGTGCTGGCGCCGCGCGGTGTGCTGTCCGGCGTGGATCAGAGCGGCTGGTTGTATGCGTGGTTCCCGATGCCGTATCGGGACGCGGCGGAGCTCGAACTGAGCCTGGATCCCGCTCCAGGCCTGGCCGCCGAAGTCGCGGGCGAACTGGCGTTCGACGCCGCGCCGGTTCCCGATGATGCCGGTACGTTCTTCGCAGTGAAGTCGGCAACCTGCGGCACTACGGATCTGCCCCTGCTGGTGCGCCATGGCGCGGGTCGCCTCGTTGCGGTCGCGGGCCGACACCGCGCCGATGGCGTCATCGATGCGAATTATCTGGAGGCCGACGAGCGCGTCTACGTCGATGGCTCGCCGCAACCGGTCTGGTACGGCACCGGACTCGAGGACTTCTACGGTGGCGGTTTCTACTTCGACCACGGTCCGTTCGGTACGCCACTCGCCGGGGCGAGCCGTGTCGACGTGGCGGGTACGACCTCGGCCTGGCGCCTCATGCCTGCGGATGGCGTCGTATTTCACAATGGGATCGAATGGCGCCTCGAAGCAGGGCCGGCGCCCTACGCACCGACGCCGAGCTGCGCCGAGACGGTGTTCTATGGCTACGCGACCGAGCGGCCATCGCTGGTGCCGATCGCACGCTTCGAACTTGCGGAGGCGGAGGCGCTCATCCGGCATGCCTATCAGGCAGCACCGGATACGGTTTGCGCAAGCGTGCAGGGCGCCTACGAGGACGAGCCGCCGACGCAGCGCGCGGCGTTGGCCTGTCGGCGCACGGCGGGCAGCAGTTTCTTCCGTTTCGCGCGCGTCGGAACAGGCTTGCCGCTGCGCCTGCGGCGCGTGTTCGATGCGTCATTGCCGAGCGCTCCGGCCGACGTGCTGGTGAACGGCGCCGTCGTGGCACGTCTGCCGTTCGCACCGGCCGACCCGGTGCGGCGTTGGCGAGAGCAGGACGTCGCGCTCGCCGTACCGCCGGCGGGTGATCGTCTGGACGTCGAGATCCGCCCGGATTTCCTCGCGCCGGGCGCGGCCGGCGGGTTCGGCGAATCCGCATGGGAGCTATGGGCCGGCTGGAGCGATGATCTGTTCGGGGCCGATTTCGAGCCGCCGCCCTGAGCGCGCGGTGCCGTGCAGCCGCTCACGCCATCGCGCGCCTTCCTGCACAATACGCTACAGACGGCGACGCAGGGGCGGCATCTCGAAGCGCGAAGATCTCACCGAACTGCTGCAGGCATGGCGCGGCGGCGATCGCAGTGCGCTCGAACGCCTGCTGCCGCCGCTGTACGACGCGCTGCGCGAGATGGCCGCGGTGCGGCTGCGCCGTGAAGGCCCGCAGCAGACGCTCAATCCGACCGCGCTCGTCCACGAGGCCGTGCTGCGCCTGATGGGTGGCGATGTGGACTGGCGCAACCGTGCGCATTTCCTTGCCTACGCCGCCATGCACATGCGCTCGGTGCTGGTCGATCACGCGCGTGCCCGGCTGGCGGCCAAGCGCGGTGGCGATGCGGTGCTGGTCACGCTTGGTCATGCCGAGGGCGCCGAGGGCGCGCGCATCGAGCTGGACCTGATCGCGCTGGACCAGGCGCTCGTGCGCCTGCGCGAGGAGGACGAGCGCGTCGCGCGGATCGTCGAGATGAGCTATTTCGCCGGCATGGAACGCGAGGAGATCGCGGCGGTGATCGGCGTGTCGGTGCCGACCGTCGATCGCGACCTGCGCTTCGCGCGCGCCTGGCTCAACCGCGCGCTGGCCTGAACGACGTCGATGGCGGGCGCGACGGCGATTCGCCGAACTGCGGCGCCTGTTCGATGCGGTGTGCGATCTGTCCGAAGCCGAGCGCGCGGCCTGCCTCGCGGCGAGCGGCGCACCGGCCGATCTGATCGCCGAGGTCGAAGCACTGCTCGCCGCGCGCCGCGTACTCGACGGCGAGCAGAGCGAGAACGTCGCCGGTGGCTACAACGAACTCGGCTCGGCCTATCACGACGCGGGCGACTTCCGGCGCGCGATCGAGAACTACCGTCAGGCATTGCGTCTGGAGCGCCAGCTGCACGGCGAGCGTGGCGCGGACTACGCGCGGCCGCTGAACAATCTGGCCTCCGCCTACGAGGACATGGGCGATCTGGCGGCCGCCGAACCGCTGTTCCGCGAATCGCTCGCGATCCGGCGAGCCAGCCTGCCCGCGGACGATCCGACCGTCGTGCGCGCCGAGAACAATCTGGCCCGCGTGCTGGTCCACCGCGGGCGACTCGGCGAGGCGCAGCCGCTGCTCGATCACGCGCTCGAGGTGCGCCGTGCGCGGCTCGGCGCACCCGGAGACGCTTAAGTCCCTGCTGCTGCGCGCCGAGTGGCAACGGCTCGGCGGCGATGCCACCGGCGCACGGGTCACCCTGGACACCATCGCGGCCGACGGTGCACAGGTCACGCCGCAGATCCGCGCCCGGCGGCTGCGCGAGCTGGCGGCCGATCCCGCTGTGGCCGTAGCGCATCTCGCCGAAGCGCGTGCGGCGCTCGCCTCGACCTGGGGCAGCACCATCCGCTGACGGCGGCGACGACCCTAAAACTCGCCGCGGCCGAACGGCGTGCGGGTCGGGACGAAGCGGCGGCGCGCCATCTGCAGGACGCGGCAAGCGTGGTGGAGGGCGCCTTCGCCGAGACCTCGGCCGAGCGGGCCCTGCTCAAGACCCTGCGCAGCGGCCGCCCGCCACGTCGATGACCGGCGCAGGTGACGGGTCGGTGCGTTACATTGCGCTAGCAGGATCATCGGGAGGCGTCCCGTCGGTGACCCGCACCAAGGCGCCTGGGGACCCATGGCGGGCCGGTCGCGAGCGCGACAGAGCTGAATCGGGGGAAGGGCGGGTGCTTCGATTCGCCGGTGGGGGCTCGCCGGGGTCGATTCCGGGCTCGGGGCGAGCCCGAGACGATGAATGCGCAAGGACATGTCACGGAACATTGGCTGCACAGAAACCGGGTGGCCGCGTGGCGCACGCCATGCGGCGCAGACGGCATCACCCGAACCGTAAGGAGGAAACCATGCCGCGAACTGCGAAACGGACACGCCGCCGGTGGCCGGCGACGGCCGTCCTGCTGGCCTTGCCGGCAATCGCCATCGCCAGCGGCTACACGCTCGACTGGCAGACCACGAACGGAGCAGGCGGCGGGCATTCGGCCGGCGGCGGCTGGAAGCTCGATGGCACGGTCGCCCAGCCGGCGCCGGGCGCGTCGTCGGGCGGGGGCTTCACGCTACAGGCGGGATTCTGGACGGCCGCACCCGTGGTCTCCGATCTCATTTTCCAAGGCGGTTTCGAGAACGACTGACATGAACCAAAGGACATTCCAGCGCCTGCTCCTGGCCACGCTGCTGACCTGCTGCTGCCTCGCCGGCCCGCTGCAGGCCGCGCCGCAGGGCAGCACGTTCACGTATCAGGGCCAGCTCAGGCTCAACGGTACGGCGATCACAGGCAGCCACGATCTCGCTTTCGCGCTTTACGACGCAGCGACCGGTGGCAATCAGATCGGCAGCACGCAGACGATCGCCGCCTGGCCGATCGTCGATGGCCTGTTCACCGTGGACCTCGATTTTCCCGGGGCCTTCATGGGCGAGCAGCGCTGGCTCGAGGTGCATGTGGATGGTCAGACCCTGAGCCCGCGCCAGCCGGTCGGCGCCGCACCGGTCGCACAGTACGCGCTGAGCGGCAATCCGGGGCCACCGGGCCCCGCGGGTCCGCAAGGTCCGGTCGGTCCCGAAGGTCCGCAAGGTCTGCAAGGTCTGCAAGGTACGACGGGCCCGCAAGGTGCGACGGGTCCACAGGGTGCAACGGGTCCGCAAGGTGCGACGGGCCCGCAAGGTGCGGCGGGCCCGCAAGGTGCGGCGGGCCCGCAAGGTGCGACGGGCCCGCAAGGTGCGACGGGTCCGCAAGGTGCGACGGGTCCGCAGGGTGCAACGGGTCCGCAGGGTGCAACGGGCCCGCAGGGGCCATCCGGCACGCTCGGCGTCTATGGCGACGGTTCGGCCGGCGCTCTCGTCGTCAATATCGGTCAGACGCTCGACCTCACCACGGTGGGCGGCTTCTCGAGTCTGCCGGCCGGAGCTTCGCTGCAGTTCTCCACCATCAACATCGCCGGCACCCTGATCGTGCCGAGCGGCACCGTGCTGCGCGCGACCGGCAGCGTGACGGTCTCCGGCACGATCAACGTGGTCCAGGCGGCAGCGGATACGGGCAACCTGCGCCCGCATCCCGGTGTGGCGCTGAGTCCGGCGGGCGCCCTCACCGGTGGTGCCGGTCTGTCGTTGCTCGCCGCCGCACACCTGACGCGTCCGGGCCCGGTCGGCGGCGGCGGCGGCGCGCGCAATGCGAGCAACACGGGCGGCGAGGGCGGCGGCGGCTTCGCGATCTATGCGCAAGGCAACCTCACCGTCACCGCGGCGGCCTTGATCCGCGCGAACGGCAACGCTGCCGCCAATCTGCAGACGGCGGGTGCGGGCATCACCGGCTCGGGCGGCGGCGCGGGTGGCGTGATCGTCCTGCTGTCGCGCAGCGCCGTTACGGTCGCCGGCACCCTGCAGGCGAATGGCGGCAACGGCTCGTCCGGTTTCGACGGCAATGGCGGCAACGCCGAAGGCGGTGGCGGTGGCGGTGGTGGCGGCATCGTTCATCTGCTCGCTCCGGTGAACCCGAGCGTGACCGGTACGATCCAGGTCAACGGCGGCAGCGCCGGGGCCAATGCGGGCGCCAGCGCCACGATCAATTCGGGCGGCGGCGGCGGTGCCTGCGGCGGCAACGGCGGCGCGGCCGGCGGAACGACCTCCACGCCGAGCGCCGGCAGTGCCGGTTACGTCATCCAGACGGTCAGCCCGGCACCGGAGAACCTCGCGCTCTGAATCATTCGGCGTGGCCGTCCTGGCTCGGCCGGGATTGCCACGACCCCTCGAAGGCCCCCGCGGTGGCGCGAATGGACGATCGCGCCTCTCGAACCCGCGCGCAAGATCGGCATTCGCGAAATTGGCCGTCAGCTGCGTTCGATCGCGCCCGGTCGATGGGCAGCACCGTGTGCCTGAACCGCAGGTCGCGCGCGGCCGAAGCGCGCGTTCGGTCGCCGATGCAGAATGCGTTTGGCTCGTGGACCGAGCGGAGGAATGGCCATGCTTGTATTAATCGGGGGGTTGTCGTTGGCATTCGCAGCAGCGACCGCGGAGGCGCCCCCTGTCGTCGGTATCGACGGCGCGCGGCCGGTGGATTGCCATGCGCTGCTGCTCCTGACCGCGATCCGCCCGGCACAGGCTTGCTTTCTCGCCGATCCGGACGGCGATCTCGCACTGCGAGTCGAGGCGCAGGGCGCGGGGGCGATCCATGCCCTGCGCCACGCCGTTACCGACATCATCGGACCCGGGCAGGCGACCAGCTCCGGCATTGCCGTCGATGGCAGGGAGCAGCCGGTCTGGACCGTTCCTCTCGCCTTGCCGCGTAGTGCAGCCGGCCCGCTCTCGCCGGTCGGGCAGAACGATGATGCAGCGCCGTCGCCGGCACGCGAGCCGGCTCGTCCCGGCCTCTACCGGATCGGCGTGGAACTCGATGGCGATGCCGGGAGCGTCGAGCACGATCTCGTCCTCGCCGTTCCTCCGCCAGGGACGATCCGTATTGGCCAGGTCTGGCCGGTCCCCGGTACTGCGCTGCGCTTTGCGCCGGATGGCTGCTGGGTCGAGGCCGAGGATCCGGTCGTGACGCTCTCGCTGCGTGCCTGTGCCGATCCGTCGCTTGCCGTGAAGCTGGTGGTCGTCACGCCGCCGCAGTGGCTCGGTCTCGAGCAATACGTCACCAACTCGGTCGAGGCCTATTCGCGTACCGGCATATGGCACGTGGAGAAGCGGCGCTCCATGACGGCCGGCCGCAATGGTCAGGTCTCGCTGTCGCTCAAGCAGACCATTGCAGGCAAAACGACCTCTCTGGTGAAGGAGTTCATCGGACGCGAGGGAAAGTTTGTCGTCGTGACTGGCTACCCCGGCCATGCGGGCGAGTGGCCGGCGGCGGTGCGGCTCAAGGATTGGCTTGTCCTCGACGAGCCGCGTACGTCGCGATGAGATGGTGGAAGGGAACCTGACACGCATGCGGACGCCCGCTTGCCATCACATGGCGCGGCACGTTCGGGCTATGCGATTGCGGCATGGATGGGCGAAGGCTTGCGCGCGCTGCGCCCGCGTGGTGTACGCCATTCTGGCGCCTTCCGGTCTACGGCCCGACGAGACTTTCTACGGAACCGTCTGCCAGAGCCAGGGCGTCGCTGCGCCCGATGTCGTCGCGATCACGCGCACGGCGCCACTGGGCAGCACCGCGCCGGTTCCGGTCCGTCGGGCTTGGCGGGCCGATCGCGAGCGTCTGCGTTTCGTGCCGATCGCCACGACCGGCCTGCGCTGCGTGCCGGTGCTCGACGACTAAGCGACCCCGGCGGCGGTGGCCGCGCAGCGTGTTGCCGCGCCGCGGCAATCGGCGACAATAGCGCCCTTATGCGGTCGCCCGTGCGGCCGTCCCGCCGACATTCCCCCTGCCGCCGAGCCGCCCCATGCCGAGCCGTCGTGAACTCGCCAATGCCGTCCGCGCCCTTGCGATGGACGCCGTCGAAGCCGCCAAGTCCGGTCATCCCGGCATGCCGATGGGCATGGCCGATATCGCCGAGGTGCTGTGGAACGATTTCCTCAGCCACAACCCGAAGAACCCGAAGTGGTTCAACCGCGACCGTTTCGTGCTGTCGAACGGACACGGCTCGATGCTGCTCTACGCGTTGCTGCACCTGACCGGCTACGACCTGCCGATCGGCGAGATCAAGCGCTTCCGCCAGCTGCATTCGAAGACTGCGGGCCATCCCGAAGCCAGCGAAACGCCCGGTGTGGAGACCACCACCGGCCCGCTCGGCCAGGGGCTCGCGAACGCGGTCGGCATGGCGCTCGCCGAGAAGGTGCTTGCCGCGCGCTTCAATCGTCCGGGCTTTCCGCTCGTCGATCACTACACCTACGTCTTCCTCGGCGACGGCTGCCTGATGGAAGGCATCAGCCACGAGGTCTGTTCGCTGGCCGGCACTTTGAAGCTCGGCAAGCTCGTCTGTCTTTACGACGACAACCACATCTCGATCGACGGCAAGGTCAGCGGCTGGTTCACCGACGACACCGCCAAGCGCTTCGAGGCCTATGGCTGGGAGGTCATCCGCGACGTCGATGGCCACAACCCCGAGGCGATCAAGGCGGCGCTCGTCTCGGCCGCGATCGATCCGGACAAGCCGACGCTCATCTGCTGCAGGACCATCATCGGTTATGGCGCGCCGAACAAGCAGAACACCGAGGGCGCGCATGGCGCACCGCTCGGCAAGGACGAGGTCGCCGCCGCGCGCGAGCGGCTCGGCTGGAATCATCCGCCCTTCGTGGTGCCGGATGACGTCTACGATGCCTGGAACGCCGAGGCGAAGGGTGCCGAGCGCGAGCTGCACTGGAATGCGCTGCTCGAGCGCTATCGCAACACGCATCCGGTGCTTGCCACGGAGTTCGAGCGCCGCGCCGCCGGCGAACTACCGGCCGACTGGCCGGAACGCGCCTGGGCCTACGTGCGCAAGCTGCAGGCCGAGGGCCCCGTCGTCGCCTCGCGCAAGGCCTCGCAGATGGCGCTC
Source organism: uncultured Rhodanobacteraceae bacterium (assembly GCA_964471815.1). Taxonomy (GTDB): domain Bacteria; phylum Pseudomonadota; class Gammaproteobacteria; order Xanthomonadales; family Rhodanobacteraceae; genus Tahibacter. The sequence continues at coordinate 2,866 of CAYYHP010000013.1, read as the reverse complement.
GATGCTTACGGTCCGCTGCTGCCGGAACTGATCGGCGGCTCGGCCGATCTCGCGCATTCGAACCTAACGATCTGGAAGGGCTCGAAGGACGTCAATGCCGGGACGGAGCAGGGCAACTACATCTACTTCGGCGTGCGCGAATTCGGCATGACCGCGATTGTCAACGGTCTCGCCCTGCACGGCGGATTCGTGCCGTACGACGCGACCTTCCTCGTGTTCAGCGATTACGCGCGCAATGCCGTGCGCATGTCGGCGCTTATCCCGGCGCAGGCGATTCACGTTTATACGCACGACTCGATCGGACTCGGCGAGGACGGCCCGACACACCAGCCGATCGAGCATCTGGCGAGCCTGCGCTACATCCCGAACAACGACGTCTGGCGGCCCTGCGATGCGGTCGAATCGGCGGTCGCCTGGAAGTGCGCGATCGAGCGTCGTGGTGGGCCGAGTTGCCTGGTGTTCTCGCGTCAGAACCTGCCACACCAGCTGCGCAGCGAGGAGCAGCTCGCCGCCATCGCGCGCGGCGGCTACGTGCTGTCCGACCCGAACGACGCAGCCTTCGCCGCGATCCTGATCGCCACCGGCTCCGAGGTCGGTCTGGCAATGGACGCGATGCGTGCGCTCGAGAAGGATGGCATCCGCGTGCGCGTCGTCTCGATGCCTTCGACCGATGTCTTCGATCGGCAACCGCTCGAATACCGCGAAGGCGTGCTGCCGTCGTGGTGTCGCCGGCGCGTGGCGATCGAGGCCGGCGTCAGCGACTTCTGGCGCAAGTACGTGGGTCTCGACGGTGCGGTGGTCGGTATCGATACCTTCGGTGGCTCGGCGCCGGCCGAACGCCTGTTCGCGCATTTCGGCTTCAGTGTCGAGCGTGTGGTCGAGACGGTGAAGGCCCGGCTCGGCTGAGCCGGGACGATCCGCACTGCCGGCGCGCCGCGGAATGGCGCGCCGTGACCGGTCAGGCCGCGTCGAGGCTGAGCAGCGCGCCGAGTTCCCCGGGCGTGGCCGCGAGCATATCGGCGCCGGCCGCGCGCAGTTCATCGGCGCTGCCGAAACCCCAGCCGACGCCGATCGCACGCACGGCGTTCGCGCGTGCGCCTTCGATGTCGAAATGCCGGTCGCCGATCATCGCCGAGCACGCGGCCGGCATGCCGAAATCGGCGAGCGCCTGGGCGATCATCGCGGCCTTGGTGCTGTGCCGGCTGTCGCTGGTCGGTGCATATACGCGCCGGAACGCCGTGCCGAACGGCAGGTGCTCGACGATGCGCCGCGCCTGGCGTTCGATCTTGGTGGTGACGATCGCGAGTTCGCGGCCCGCGGCCGTGAGCCGCGCGATGAGTTCGGCGATGCCGGGATAGACCGTGTGTTCGGCCCAGCCTTCGGCATCGAAACGCGCGCGGTAGTGCGCAATGGCTTCGGCGAGGCGTGCCGGGTCGTCGCCGACGACTTCGGGAAACGTCTGGCCGAGCGGTGGGCCGATCCAGCCGCGCAGGCGCTCGCGCGGCGGCGCGGCCACGCCCATCGCGGCGAACGCGTGCTGCATGCACGCGACGATGCCGGGCTCCGAATCGATCAGCGTGCCGTCGAGATCGAACAGGATTAGACGCACGGTTCAGCCCGCACGCGCCTCGAGCGCGGCGACCGCCGGCAGGGTCTTGCCTTCGAGGAATTCGAGGAACGCGCCGCCCCCGGTCGAGATGTAGCTGATGTCGGCCTCGACGCCGTATTTTTCGACCGCCGCAAGCGTGTCGCCGCCACCGGCGATTGAGAACGCCGGCGAGCGTGCGATGGCCCTGGCGACCGCTTCGGTCCCCTTGCCGAAGGCATCGAACTCGAACACGCCGACCGGGCCGTTCCAGACGACCGTACCGGCCTGTTCGATCATCGCGGCGTAGTGCGCGGCGGTGGCCGGACCGATGTCGAGGATTAGGTCCTGGTCGCCAACCGCCTCGACGCGCTTGATGGTGGCCGGCGCGTCGGCGGCGAATGACGGGGCGACCACGACGTCTTGAGGAATCGGCACGTCCGCACCGCGTGCCCTTGCATTGGCGATGACTTTCTTCGCGGCATCGATCAGGTCGGCTTCGTACAGCGACTTGCCGACCTTGTAGCCGGCCGCGGCGATGAAGGTATTGGCGATGCCGCCGCCGACGATGAGCTGGTCGACCTTGCCGATGAGGTTCTCGAGCAGGGTGAGTTTCGTGGAGACCTTCGAGCCGGCGACGATCGCGAGCAGCGGGCGCGCCGGATTCTCGAGCGCCTTGGCCAGCGCATCGAGTTCGGCCATCAGCAGCGGTCCGCCGCAGGCGATCTTCGCGGCGCGGATCACGCCGTGCGTCGAGGCCTGGGCGCGGTGCGCGGTGCCGAAGGCGTCCATCACGAACACGTCGCAGAGTGCTGCGTACTTCGCGGCGAGCGCCGGATCGTCCTTGCCCTCGCCGACGTTCATGCGGCAGTTCTCGAGTAGGACGATCTCACCGGCCGCGACTTCGATGCCGTCGAGATAGTCGCGTACCAGCCGCACCGGCGTACCGAGCGCCTGGCCGAGCCAGTCGGCGACCGGCCGCAAGGACTCGGATTCCTCGAGCACGCCTTCCTTCGGGCGACCGAGATGCGAGAGCACCATCACCTTCGCGCCGGCATCGCGCGCGTGCTTGAGCGTGGGCAGGGCGGCTTCGAGGCGCTGGGCGGCGGCGACCTCGCCGTCCTTGATCGGCACGTTGAGATCCTCGCGGATCAGCATGCGGCGACCGGTGAGGTCGAGGTCGGTCATGCGCAGGATCGACATGGTTGGCTCCAGTGGCGGTATCACCCGTCGTCGCGATGCGCGACGGGGCACTCGGCCGCGGCCGGGTTGGCAAATCCG
>CAYYHP010000012.1:0-30333 GCA_964471815.1 uncultured Rhodanobacteraceae bacterium | reverse complement strand
GTCAGGAGGTGTGATTGCCTGTGAAGAACGTTGCGACGATGGTGCCGTGCGAGGCTGCGCCGGGCAGGGACAGGTTCACGCTGAACGCCAACTTCTTCGAGAACAACCGCGGGCTGCGTGGCGGTGCGGTCGCCTTCATCAATGCCGGACAGACCAGCGCCACGCTGACCGCGAACACCTTCCATGCCAATCATGCCAATGCCTCGGGCGGCGCGGTGGGCTTCGTCGCCTGCTGCTACGCGACCCTGCTCAACAACACCTTCGCCGAGGACCGCACCGGTGCGACGAATTACGGCGCCGAGCTGGAACTGAACGTCGGCAGCGCGGCGATCTACAACAACCTCTTCGACAACACCGACCCCGACAGCCCGGGCTGCGGCTATACCTACGGCCAGCTCAGCGGCGGGCACAACCTGCACGTCAGCGGCAGCTGCCCGATTCCCGGCGATACCACCAGCCAGGCCGTCGGCGCGATGACCTGGCTCGAGGCGCCCGCGCTGACCGGCGGCAACGTGCCGACCATGCGCCTGACCTACGGTGCGCCAGCGATCGACGCGGCCGACGACGCGCACTGCCCGCTCTACGACGCGCGCGGCCTGGTGCGTCCGCTCGACGGCAACGGCGACGGCATCGCGCAGTGCGACATTGGCGCCGTGGAAAGCACCTACGTCGACCGGCTGTTCATGAGCGGCTTCGAATAGGCGGCGCCTGTCGGAACGGCGGCATCCGCCCTATGATCCAGCGGCCACCGCCGGAGACCGCCATGCGCCACCTGTCCATCGCTGCCGTGCTCGCCTGTCTGGCCATGCCCGCCGCTGCCGCGGGCATGACCGCGATCCACTGCCCGCGGCTCGTCGACACGGCTGCCGGCAAGCTGCTCGGCCCGCACACGCTCGTCGTCGAGGGCGAGCGCATCCGCGAGGTGAAGGCCGGCGACGCGACCGTGGAGGGCGCCGAGAACCTCGTGCTCGGCGATGCGACCTGCCTGCCCGGCCTGATCGACTCGCATACGCACATCACCTCGGAGACCGGCCCGCGCGCCTATGTCGAGCACTTCCAGCTCAACCCGGCCGATTACGCGATCCGCGGCACGGTGTACGCCGAACGCACCCTGCTCGCGGGCTTCACGACGGTGCGCAATCTCGGCGACCACGACGACGTGTCCATCGCCCTGCGCAACGCGATCAACGCCGGCCTGGTGCCCGGGCCGCGCCTCTTCACCGCCGGCAAGGCGATCGGCTCGACCGGCGGCCATGCCGATCCGAGCGATGGCATGAACCTCGCCCTGCAGGGCGATCCCGACGCGCGCGACGGCATCGTCAATGGCGTCGACGACGCGATCAAGGCAGTTCGCCAGCACTACAAGGAAGGTGCCGACCTGCTTAAGATCATGCCGTCCGGCGGCGTGCTCGACGTCGGCTCGAGCGGCGACAACCCGCAGATGACGTTCGCCGAGATCAAGGCCGTGGTCGATACCGCCCACGACTACGGCTTCACCGTCGCCGCGCATGCACACGGCAAGGAAGCGATGCGCCGTGCGATCGAGGCCGGCGTGGATTCGATCGAGCATGGCACCTACATGGACGAGGAGCTGTTCCGGCTGATGAAGGCGCACGGCACCTGGTATGTGCCGACGATCATCGCCGGCGAGTTCGTCGCCGAGCACGCGAAGCTGCCCGATTACTACCCGGCCGCAGTGCGCCCGAAGGCCGCGAAGATCGGCCCGCAGATCGAGAAGACCGCCGGCGCGGCCTACCGGGCCGGCGTGAAGATCGCGTTCGGCACCGATGCCGGCGTCTATCCGCACGGCCAGAACGCGCACGAGTTCGAGCTGATGGTGCGTGCCGGCATGCCGCCGATGTACGCGATCCAGGCCGCGACCACACACGCCGCCGAGCTTCTGCACAGGAGTGCCGATCTCGGCAGCCTCACGCCGGGCAAGTATGCCGATGTCGTCGCGGTGCCGGGCAATCCGCTCGACGACATCGGTGCGCTGCGCCGCGTGAACTTCGTGATGAAGGGCGGCGTCGTCTACAAGCGGCCCTGAGGAACCTCCGGGCATCGTCCGGAATCACGCGCGCCGACCGGTGCGCCCGAGCGCACGGCCGGCGCCGGATTCGTGCCGCACCCGGCGTGCGCCGGTGAACCCAGGCATGACGCGCCCGAACCGTCCCGAAACTCCCGCCGGCATCCTTGATCGCGTACCCTGCGGCACCCATCTGCACGCGACCCTACCGCAAGGAACCGCCATGGCCGAATCCGCGCATTGCTTCGACGTCAGCACCGCCCGCTTCCAGGAAGAGGTGTTGCAGAAATCGCTCGAGGTACCCGTCCTGCTCGATTTCTGGGCTACGTGGTGCGGACCGTGCCAGCAGCTCGGCCCGTTGCTCGAGCAGCTCGCCGCCGAGTACGGCGGCGCGTTCGTGCTCGGCAAGGTCGACGTGGACCACGAGCAGCAGCTCGCCGCGTATTTCGGCATCCGCTCGGTACCCACCCTGATGCTGGTCAGCGGCGGACAGATCGTCGATGGTTTCCCGGGCGCGCTGCCCGAGGCGCAACTGCGCCAGTTCCTCGCCCAGCACGGCATCGAGCCCGGTGTACCGGCGGCGAACGAAGCCGAGGACGTGATCCTCGCCGAGACCCCCGAGCAGACGATCGCACGCCTGCAACAGGAGATCACCGACTCGCCGGACAAGCCGGAACTGCGCCTCGATCTCGCCGTCGCGCTGATGCAGGCCGGCAATGCCGCGAGTGCCGAGGCCGAGCTCGATGCCCTGCCCGCGAATCTCGCCGGCGACAGCCGCGCGCGCCGCCTGCGCGGCCAGCTCGAGTTCGCGCGGGCCCTGGAGGGTGCGCCCTCCGAGGCCGAACTGCGCGCGCGCATCGCGACCGATCCTGCGGACCTCGCCGCACGCGACCTGCTCGGCGTGCGGCTGCTGATTGCCGGCGATGCGGCGGCCGGCATGGACGAATTCCTCGCCGTGCTCAGGACGCGCCGCGACTGGGAGGATGGTCTCGCCAAGAAGCGCCTGATCGCCGCCTTCAACGTGATCGACGACGAGGACCTGGTCGGCACATATCGTCGGCGCATGGCCTCGCTGCTCTTCTGACCCGCCGCCTCATCCGGCCGGCTCCTCGATGAAACCCGCGCGGCTGCGGCGGCTAATGAATCTGTGGCCGCCGTTCCTGTTTTCCGGTATCCGCGTCGAGACGATCGGCGCGGACTGGCGGCATGCCCGCGTACGCCTGAAGCTCGCCTGGTACAACCGCAACTACGTCGGCGTGCACTTCGGCGGCAGCCTGTTCGCGATGACCGATCCGTTCTGGATGCTGCTGGTGATGGAATCGCTCGGCCGCGACTACGTCGTCTGGGATCGTGCCGGCGAGATCGACTTCGTCGCCCCGGGACGCGGCGACGTGGTCGCCGAATTCCGTCTCGACGAGGCCGTGCTCGATGAACTGCGCGCGGCGACTGCCGAGGGCGACAAGCACCTGCGCTGGTTCGAGACCGAGGTACACAACACGGCGGGCGAACTCGTCGCCCGGATCAGGAAACAGCTCTACGTGCGACGCAGGCGCTGAAGCGACGGCGGCGGTGTGGATCTGCAGGCCGACGCCACGCTGGCTGGATTGCCGGCGCTGACGCGATTGCGGGGGCTCGGGTGGACCGCCTGGCGGCCCACCCGGACTCATTGCTCATTCGAAGCCGCTGGCAAACACCGAGTCGAACTCGCACAGGTGCTGATCGGGCAGCACCGACGGGAATGGCGCGTTCATCACTCCCGTGAAGGCGACATCGTCGATCTGCCAGCCCGCTCCACCCGTAGCCGGGTCGGTGGCGACGACGAAGCGGATCCAGACCGTCTGGCCGGCGTAAGCGGTACCGAGATCGACGCTGTGGGTGATCAGGGCGGGATACCCCGCGCTCTGCCCGACGAACGCACTGCGGCCCGTGAGCGGATTGCCGCAGCAGTTCGACAGCGCGCCGCCATAGGTCGGCGTCAGCGCCGACCCGGGCACCGGTGACCAGCTGTTGCCATCCGTGCTGACCTCGATCACGCCACCGTCGTAGTTGGCGCTCTGGTCCTGCTCGAACTGATAGCGTGCCTGGAAGGTAAATCCGAAGCTGCCGCTCGCGGCGACCTGCAGCGCCGGGGATACCAGTGCTGTGGTGCCGAGCGCGCCGACGTCCGGGCCGCTGGCGACATAATTGGTGCCTTCGAGTGCACGCCTCCACGTGGCGGCAGCGGAATCGAGACCGGCGCTCAACGATGTCGTCCAGACCCATGTTCCGGTCTCGAAGCCGTCCGCGGCGGATGCTGCCGGCACCGCGTCGAAGTCGACGGCGATCGGTGCGCTCAGCGCCATGCCCTGACCCGTGGCATTCGGGATCGCCGGGTTCGACGGGGACGCCGTGAACGTGATGCTCTCGTGGTTCGTCGCTGCCGCGAGCAGCACCGGAACGTCCACCGTCGCCTGCTCGAGCGCGGCAATGTGCGCGATCGTGGCGGTCGGCCCACGCGGGAAGCTGATGCCTGCCGAGCCCGTGGTCAACGACACCGTGCTGCCATCGAGAGCCGCGGTACCGGTATTGCTCACCGTCACGCGCAGATGGCCGTGCTCGCCCAGATCGAGCACCCCATCGTGGTCGCAACCGGCGTCCTCGACGAGGGCGATGTCGTCCACCTGCAGGTTGCCGCCCGTGACATAGCTTTCGGTCACGCCGACCAGATCGGTGCTGTAACGATCCGGGGATGCCGCGAACAGCCCCGCACCGCGCTTGGCAAAGCCCGCCGCACAGACGGCGAGATCCTGTGGATCGACCGCCGCGATCGCTGCGAATAGCGCATCCCGCGCCTCGGTGAACGTCGGATCGGCCGGCGTGAGCTTGTAACCGGCGACGAGATACTCCGACATGCGCCGGCGTGCCGCGATGAAGTCATAGGGCGGCGAGGCATCGAGGGTCCGGCCCAGCAGACCGGCATAGCATTCCCAGAGCATCGACGCCCAGACCTCGCCGGCGTTGTGCACCTCGGAGTTCTGTGCCGAGAAACTCCTGGGACTCATCGGTGTGGTCGCAGGCAAGCTCACACCATCCGAGATGTGCGTGAAGGTCAACGCGTTTTTGGTCAGGTCGGTCGAGTACGGGTAGCGGCGGATGCCGAAATAAGCGGAATTGGTGCTGTTCGACGGATACAGCCCGGCCGTGACGTAGCCACCCGTGGCATATGTACCGCCGAAGCTCGCATTGCCCGGAACGGCGAGGTCCTCCTGCTTGACCAGCAGCAGCAGGGCATGGAAATCCGCCCAGCCCTCGCCCATGCCGCCACCCTGCTGATTGCCGAGACCGGAGCTGTTCGCGATCAAACGGTTGCTGATGTAGTGACCCCATTCGTGGGCGATGATGCCCGTGTCGATGGTGCCGTCACGATCGATGGCCTGGCCACGGAACAAGTGGACCTGCACGCCACCGATACCGAGCGCCGAGCGCACAGCGGCGCCATCGGCCTGACTGATGCCGAGCGAGGGGATCGTCACCGTGGCGTCGGCTCCACCCATTGGCGGCAAGCCATTGGGCACATTGTTCGCGATCAGCGCACCGATCGCGCCGGCATTCTGGGCGTTCTTGACCTTGACGGTAAAGTTGCATGTGCCGCGGTCCAGCAGCACGATCATGCCGGCCACGTTGTTCGTCAGCGCCTCGCAGCCGTCGGTGGAGACGCCGCTGCCATCCTGGCCTGCGACGACGGCGCCCGTGATGTCGAAGGTGCCGGGACCGAATGCTGCCGGCTGCGCGAGGATGTTACCCGTCGGCTCGGGATTGAAGGTCAACCCAACATCTGCCGGGCCACTGAAGACATACATCTGCATGCGTGGCTGGGAGCCGTCGGCCGGCGTGGACATGTTCGCGTTATTGGTGCCGCCGTAATCCTGGCCCTCGGCGCGCAGCGAGTCGTTCTCGAGGCCGCCCCGGCCGTAATTGTTCGTCTGCGCATTGCCGGCAGTCTCGGTGAAGCCGGCCTGGTAGAACCAGTCGTGCAGGTAGTTAACCACGTAGAACTGCTGCAGCACGGCCGCCTGTTTCTGGACGAGGTCGGCGCCCGGCTGCAGGGTGAAGTTGTACGAGAGATCGAAGACCCCGGGCGCGCTGACGGCGGCGCGCTGATCGCCGGCATTGAATCCGTCGGGTGCCGTCAGATCGAGGTAGGCGTCGGCGTTGTTGCCGATCGTTTCGGTCGCGCCACCGGGCAGCCATGGATCGGCGAAACCGGAAGCCGCGGGAAATACGCCGATCAGGGGCGCGTAGTCCAGCGTCACCAGTTGCGCGGGCTGCAGCGGCGCGGCGAAGCCCGTCGGCGCGCCGTCGGGATGCGGGAGGTCGCCGCGGCGCTGTGGACCTGGAAACGGCAGCAGGATTCCACCGTTCTCGGCGAATACGCGATAGGTAAAGGCGTCCTGGGTCTGGTTGTGCCGGTGAAGCAGCCGCCCGTCATCCGCGGCGAATACCTGGGCGTAGTAATCGGCGGACGCCTCGACGGGCGAGGCGACTACCGTTTCCACGTAGTAGGCCGGTACCAGCCCGTCCGGCATCCGGTAATAAACCGGTTTGACGCGCAATCCATCGACCCGGGTCAGCGCATTGCCGGCCACGGAAAAGCGGGTGTAGGCGCCCTGCGGTTCGCCCTTGTGCAATGCCGAGCGTGTCGCGGTCGGTGCAAGTCCATAGGGCTCGAGTGCGAGCGCCGCGGCATCGGCCGCCGCAAGCGCAAAACCGCGCCGGCCGTCGGGTGCGGGCAGTTCCTCGCCGGCGCCTTCGACCATTCCCGATACCGCCCGCACGTGGCTCGCCGTATCCAGGAGCACGTTCAGCGACTCGCGGAAGATCTCGATGCCACCGCGCTGTGGCTGAAAACGGACGAGATGCGCCCCGCTACCGAGCACCTGGTGATCGACGTCCACGAGAACCTCGGCTCCAGCGACCCCGGCGCCGAGACGCCGCGCGTTGCTGTCGAGGAACGCCCGTGCGCTGCGGGTCGGATCGGCTACCGCATTGAACTTCGCCGCTCCCGTCGGTGCGGGCAGCGTACGCAGGCGGCTCGAGACGGACGTCGGGTGGTCCAGACCGGCCTTGAGGCGCTGGATGGATGCGAAGGCGTCGAATTCGCCCAGATCCTTCGCGGCAACCGGCGCCGCGAAGCCAGCCATGCAAGCGACGACGAGCAGGCGCGCCAACGGGCACGCAGCAGATGGCAACGGCATATCCCCTCCCCGGTGAGCATGGAAGCCGCCCCTGGCGCGGCCGGGCGCCAGTATAGGCACGCAGCATGCGTAAGCGCGCAAGCGCGCGGCCGGCTATCAGTCCTGTCCGGGCAGTGCCTGCACGCGGGCCAGTGCCGCGACGGCCGTGACGGCCAACCGGCACACCTCCGCCGCGGGCAGCGCCGCGTCGATGCGCAGGGCACCGGGCGGTGGCGGTTCACGGTTCGCGAGCACGCGCGACACGATCTCGGGCGTGCGATCGCGAGCGAGATGGCGATTCATGGCGACGTCCGCGGCGATGCGCCGGCGCGCGACATCGGGCGGACAATCGAGATGCAGCGCGATCGGCAGGAAGCCGTGCGGGTGCACGACGCGCTCGACGCGCCGCAGGTCCTGGCAGCGCGAGAACGTGCAGCCGTCGATCACACTGGATTCGCCGAGCATGCAGTTGATCTCGAGCGCCAGCAGCACGCCGCGGAATGCCGCCCGCTTCTCGACGAAGCTGTAGCGACAGCGTGGAAACATGGCCTGGCGGATCAGGTCGCGATCGACGCGGCGCAGGCCGAGCTGGTCCTCGAGCGCCCGCGCGACGACGCTCTTGCCGGCGCCCGGCAGGCCAATCAGGGCCACGACGACCGGTTGCGTGACGGCATCGACCGCGGGCAGATCCGGCACGGCGGAGTGCGGCGCACTTTCGGGATGCAGCGTGGACGTCGGCCTCATGCCGCTAGCCTGCCATGCCTCGCGGCCCGCAGCCAGCGCGCAGGCCGAGACGCCGATGGGCCCTCGGCCGACCGTCGTCCACGCGGCATCGCGACGTGCCGCACATGAACAGCCGCGCGCACTGCGCTCGACAAGCCGCCAGCCGGGCGGCACTCTTGCGCGCCGCTCCCGCGCGGTCCACGCTGCCCGACGATGCGCCCCCTGCACCTGCAACGCTATCTCATCACCGGCCTGCTCGCGGTCGTCCCGTTATGGATGACCTGGCTCGTGTTCAAGTTCGTGTTCGCGCTGCTCGCGCAGTTCGGCGCGCCGGTGATCGCGGCGATCTTCAAGGCACTCGGCTACATCTACCCCGAAGCTGCCGACTGGTTCGCACAGCCATGGCTGGTATCCACGATCGGCTTCATCGCCACGCTCGTCGCGCTCTACCTGATCGGCCTCGCCGCCAATCGCGTGATCGGCCAGCGCCTGCTTTCCGCGATCGACCGGCTGATGGACCGCATCCCGCTGGTGCATTCGATCTACGGCGGCACCAAGAAGCTCATGAGCGTGCTGCAGAACAAGCCGAGCGGCACGCAGCGCGTGGTGCTGATCGAATTCCCATCACCGGGTCTGCGCACGATCGGTTTCGTCACGCGCGTGTTCGCCGATGCGAACGGACGTGAGCTTGCCGCCGTGTACGTGCCAACCACGCCGAATCCGACCGGCGGCTATCTCGAGGTCGTGCCGGTCGAGAAGCTCGTCGCCACCGACTGGAGCGTGGACCAGGCGATGGCGTTCATCCTCTCCGGCGGCGCCGTGGCACCGGACGCGCCGTTGCCGGCACCGCCATCGCACGCCGGCGAGTGACGGGGCCGGACCATGAATGCACCAGGTCCGGAATCGCGCTCCAGACTTGGTGCACGACGCGATCGGCGGTGGACCGGTCTCACGGCGTCGCCGTCGCAGTGCCTTCGAGATTGTCGGCAAAGATCTCGTCGGTATCCTCCATGATGACCGGAGAGAACTCGGAGGTCTCGGGGAAGGAGACCGTACCCGCCGTCGCGGCGACGACCAGTGGCTGCCCGACTAGCGCCGCCGGTTCCGTCGCGAGGGACTGGAAGGTCGCATATCCGGATGCATCGGTATGCACCGTGACGTGGCCGAGGTAGTAGTGGCCGGCGTCCACGGCATTCGTACCGGCGAACAGTTCGATCCGGTAGTCTTTGCTGTAGTCCGACTCGAGGCCGCCAGTAACGGCAATCATGCCGTTCGTGCGATAGACGAGCGTGAGGAGCGGGTGGTTCTGCATCTCGTTGGGACCCGCGATTCCCGGACCGGGACCGTGGTTCGGCGTAGGCCCGAACGCCCCGAGATCGATCGGGATGTTGCCGTTGGCGTAGATCAGGTTCGCCTGGATCATGTTCCACTTGCCGGCCGTGTCCGTGAGACGCACGCCGCCCATCTGATTGTTGGCGATGACGTTGCCGTTGGCGATGTCGCCGCCGATGATCCAGTGCGAAGCGGCGTTGGCGAGTTCGATCCCATAACCGCCATTGCCGGCCGGATTGCCGAGCGCATTGATGCCAATCCGGTTGCGCTGCACGTAACTCGAACCGTAACTGTTCAGGAACACGCCGTCGCCGATGCTGTTGGCGATCACGTTGTCCTGGGTCACCATCGGATTGAAGCTGTCCAACTCGAGTCCGATACCGTTCGGTGCGGACGAGGTTCCGTCCGGACCGATGCCGATCAGGTTGTTGCGCACGAAGACCGTGCTCGCATTGACCTTGACTGCCGCAACGCCGTTATTGCCAAGGACGTTGCGCTCGGCGGGCGTTGGATTGCCGATGTAGGTCATACCGGCGCTGTCGGTCACGTCCACGCCGATGCCATTGCCGGCGAGCGTCACGTCGCTCGTGGATACGCCGATCACATTGCCGGTGATCTCGTGGTAACCGCCCGCCGCGAGCCAGATCGCACGCTGGGCGAAGCCGCCGAGACCGAGGCCGCGCACGGTAAGCGTGGCCGATGAACCGATCGGCACGTGCAGCGCATACGGCGCCTGGTTGCTGCCGATGAGTGCGACACAGACATGGCCGTTGAAGATCGTCGACGACGTGTTCGGCTGCGACCCCGGCTGCGTGGTGCCGTCGATCGCCATCGTTGTCATGATGTCGGGCAGCGGGCTGTTCAGCACGATCTGCTGGCCGCACATATTGCCGATCGCGAACTGGATGACCGGTCCGCCGCCGGCGGCGTTGGCATCGATGATCGCCTGACGCAGCGAGCCAGCCCCTTGATCATTGGTGTTGGTGACGGTGAAGACCGCTGCCTGAACGGCATGGCCGAATACGGCCGTGGTCAGCGCGAGCGCGCTGCAGCGAAAGAAATGGCGACGCATGGAAACCCCGCGGATGTGATGCATGACGCCGCCGGCCAATGCAGAAGGGATGAAATTCCGAACATGGGTCGCTACGGGCTCCAGTCGAGCGTGTACAAGCTGAACCTACCAGGCCGCCAATGCCAATCACCGCCTGGCTCGATCACGATGCAGACCGCGCGACGCAGCACGGCAATCCCACGCCATCCCCCGGATGGGGTCGTCATGCGAGCATGCCGATCGATCCGCCACGAGCCCGATGGAATCATCCGATGACGCGACCCCTGCCCGCTCCGACCGACACGCCGGTAGCGCTGCGCAGGATCGTCGGCCTGGCGATCCTGCGCCAGTCGCCGCGCCTCATCGGCATCATCTGGCTGGGCTGGGATGTCGCGGCGGTACTCGGCAGCGGGTGGCTGGACGTCTTCGCCTCCACGGCCGTGGCCTGCGCCATCGCGGCATATTCGACGGCCAGGACACGCGTGCAGATGCTCGTCGAATCCCTGCTGGCGGCCTGCTTCGCCCTGCCGGTCACGCTCGTGCCGCTCGCATGGACCTGGGCCGTGCTGCACGCCGTCGATCGAGCGCGACCCGACACGCTGTTTCCGCAGGATGCCATCGCGCTCACGCTCGTCGCGATCGCTGTAGTTCACGCTGTCGCCTGGCCACGTCGCGCGGCCGAGGCGCGGCAGCTTTCGCCTCGCGAGGCAACGCGCCGGATCTTCCTGCCCGAGATGCTGCGCATGCTCGCGCTGGGGCTGGCCGGCATGCTCTGCCACTTCGCCCGCGACGCGCTGCACACGGCGGCGCTGCTCGCCGTGGTGCTCGGCGGTGCGCTGCTGGAGATCGCCGGCGAGGTGTGGCTGAAGACATGGCTGATGCGGCAGGAGCGCCGCCGCAGCGGATCTCGCCAACCGCGCTGAGTCACGTTCGACGCTACGTTATGCTCCGCCGGCCATCCCAGGGGATTCGCATGAACATCGACAGCAGGGCAGAGCGGCTCTACCTCGTGCTGGCCGGTTTCTTCATCACCAATGCGGTCATCGCCGAATTCGTCGGCGTGAAGATCTTCGCCCTCGAGGACACGCTCGGCATCGCGCCGTTCGACTGGCACCTGTTTGGCCAGACCGGCTCGCTGAACTTCACGGCCGGCGTGCTGCTCTGGCCGATCGTGTTCGTGATGACCGACGTGATCAACGAGTACTTCGGCCAGCGCGGCGTGCGCTTCATTTCCTGGCTCGCGGTGGCGCTGATCGCCTACGCCTATCTCTTTGCCTATGCAGCGATCCACCTAGCGCCGGCCGGCTGGTGGGTCGCTGCGGCGCGTCCCCAGGGCGTCGAGGATCTGCAGGCCGCGTTCGCGGCGATCTTCGGTCAGGGCCTGTGGACCATCGCCGGCTCGATCACCGCATTCCTGATCGGCCAGCTGATCGACGTGCGCCTGTTCCATGCGATCCGCACGCGCACCGGCGAGCGGCATATCTGGCTGCGCGCGACCGGCTCGACGCTGGTCTCGCAGTTCATCGACAGCTTCGTGGTGCTGTATATCGCCTTCGTGCTCGGCCCGCAGCACTGGAGCCTCGATCTGTTCCTCGCCGTGGGCACGGTGAACTATGCCTACAAGTTCGTCGCTGCGATCGTGCTCACGCCGGCGATCTACGCCGTGCGCCGCGGGCTCGATGCCTACCTCGGCCCACAGCTCAGCCATGCGTTGAAGGAGCGCGCCGCGACGCGCTGAGGTCGCCGTATCCGGCTCAGATCTGCACCGCGTCACCGGGCCGCGCGAGACTCACCTGGGCGCCGTACACGTCGCGCAGGCGCCGCGCGAGCGGCTCGCGGGCGAGGTCCTCGCCGTGCACCAACCAGACCGGCGGGCGCTCCCGGAAGTGGCCATACCAGGCGATCAGGCCAGCCTGATCCGCATGCGCGGACAGGCCGCCGATCGTGTGCCGCTGCGCATTGACGGTGATGCGCTCGCCGAACAGCTTCACCCACGGCACGCCGTCGACGAGCAGGCGACCAAGCGTGCCTCTGGCCTGGTAGCCGACGAAGATCACGTGCGCGTTCTCGCGACCGAGGTTCTGGCGCAGGTGGTGGCGGACACGCCCGCCGTTGCACATGCCGGAGCCGGCGATGATGATCGTCCCGCCCTTGCGCTCGTTGATCGTCTGCGACTCGGCAACCGATGCCGTGAAGCGCAGGTTCGGCAGCCGCAGCGGGTGCGGAGTATGGCGCCAGAGGCGATGCGCCTCCTCGTCGAACAGGTCCTCGTGGCGATCGTAGACATCGACCACCTGGATCGCCATCGGACTGTCGAGATAGATCTGGAATTCGTCGAGCTTCCAGGCCTGACGGTTTTGTACGAACCAGTAAAGGAGTTCCTGCGTACGACCGACCGCGAAGGCTGGGATCACCACGTTGCCGCCGCTCTCGCGCGCCTGCGCGAGGATCTCGCCGAGCTCGGCGACGGTCGCTTCGCGCGAGCGGTGCAGACGATCGCCGTAGGTCGATTCCATCAGCACGAGATCCGCTTCGGCGATCGGCGTCGGATCGCGCAGGACCGGTGTACCGGACTGGCCCACGTCGCCCGAGAACACCAGCTTGCGTGAGGCGCCCTGCTCGTGCGCGACGAGTTCGATCATCGCCGATCCGAGGATATGGCCCGCATCGCGCAGACGCAGGCTCACACCGGGCAGGATGTCTTGCATCCTGTCGTACGGCAGGCCGCGCATCTGATGCAGCACCTCGCGCACGTCGCGGCGCGTATACAGCGGCTGCAACGGCTTCTCGCCACGCCGCGCGCGGTGCAGGTTCTCGCGCGCGAGGTCGCTCTCGGCGAGGCTGACCGCATCCTCGAGCATGATCCGTGCGAGGTCGGCGGTCGCATGCTGCGTGTAGATCGGTCCGCGATAGCCGCGCTTGTGTAGCAGAGGCACGCGACCGATGTGGTCGATGTGCGCATGCGAGAGGATTACCGCATCCAGGCGTCGGGGGTCGAACGGAAACGGCTCGGCATTGCGCGCCTCGGCTTCCTCGCTGCCCTGGATCTCGCCACAATCGAGCAGGATGCGCCGACCGTTGGCCGTGACCAGATGGCAGGAGCCGGTGACCTCGCCCGCCGCGCCGCAGAATTCGATCTGCATCTACTGTCCCCTTTTTGCCGATGTTGCAGGAATTGCCGTCTGGCCACCAGTGAGATGACGCGCCCCAGGCTGTCGGTGGAATGCGCGGCAGTCACTGCAGAGTTCGTCATCGCTGCTTGGTGTGCGCCGGGCGACGCAGGAGAATCTGCACATGTCATCCGGAGACACCCGCTGGCGCTGTTTCCTGGCCCTCGACCTAGCGCCTGCAGCACGTCTCGCGCTGCATGTGCTGCAGGCCGCGCTGCAAGCGCGCTGGACGACGCCCGATCCACCGCACTGGGTTGAGGCGGCCGTACTGCATCTCACGTTGCGCTATCTCGGTGTGAGCACGCCGAATCAGCGCGAGCGCATCGCTGCCACGCTGCCCGCACTGGCGCGCGGCCCTGTGATGCAACCTCTCACCGCCAGCAGCATTGCGGTCTGGCCGCCGGCCGCACCGCGCGTACTGGTGCTCGAGCTGGCCCACGACGCCATGCTCGCCGATCTCGCCGCGCGCGGCGAGGCAGTTGCGCGGGCCTGCGGTTTCGCGCCCGAGCCGCACCCCTTCAGATCACACGTGACACTCGGACGCTGGTCGCGATCGCCCTGCCGGTCACCGTTGCCGATCGACACGGCGTTGCCGGGTGGATTGCACGGCATCGGCATCGCGCTGCACCGCAGCCCGGCGTTCGCGGATGGACAGGGTTACGCACGACTCGCCTATGCCCCGCTGTCGGCGGACGGTGATGCAGGACGTGCCTGACCGGAACCGGGCTCGGCCTGCAGTCGGCCGCGGACGCTCGCCTCATCCAGCGCCGCACCCCGGATGACGGGAAAGGCGCGACGCCGTATGGAGCTGAACGGCGCCCCTGACCTTCGGCACTGTAACCGCCTCGCACACGCAACTACCCTCGCGGCGTTCGCGTCCACGCCGGCCGTGTCCGCCGGTGCCGGTGCGATCCTGCCGCCGGTCGCCCGCCGCGCCTTCCGCCGCGACGCGGTTTCCCTCGGTCGTTCCCGATCCGTGCCGCCGTCGGTCGGTGGCCTCCAGGAGCCGCCATGCCCGTCACGTTCCTCCGTCCCCTGGCATTCGCCGCCGCCGCGCTGGCGGGGGCCGCGTCGGCCGCGCCGAGCTTCGATACGCGCGATCTCGACCGCAGGACCGATCCGTGTCAGGACTTCGATGCGTACGTGAATGCCAAGTGGCTCGCCGCGAATCCGGTTCCGGACGACCAGACGCGCTGGGGTGCGTTCCAGATACTGCGCGAGCGCAGCCTCGCAGCGCAGCATGCGATCGTCGAGGAGGCCGCGAAGAAGGCCGATGGCGCGAAGCCCGGCTCGGTCGAACAGAAGATCGGCTGGTTCTACCGCTCAGGCATGGACGAGGCCGCGATCGCCAAGGCCGGCCTCGCCCCACTCGCTCCGAAGCTCGAACGCATCACCGCGCTGCGCACGCCCGACGACCTCGTCGCGTATCTGCGTGAGGCGTTCGCGCGCGGTGACGGCCAGGTGTTCAATTTCGGTGCCGGCGCGGACTACCGGGATGCGTCGATGCAGATCGCCTACGCCCGGCAGGGCGGGCTCGGCCTGCCGACCGCCGAGTACTACTCGAAACCGGAGCACGCGAAGATCCGCGAGGCCTATGTCGGGCACATCGGCAGGATGCTCGAACTGGCCGGCACGCCCGGCGAGACCGCCGCACGACAGGCGCAGCAGGTCATGGCTTTCGAGATGCGTCTGGCCGCGGCCTCGCTCGTGCCGGTCGAACTGCGCGATCCGGCCAACCAGTACCACTTCGTCAGCCTCGACGAGGCCGACCGGACCACGCCGCACTTTTCGTGGAGCCGGCTCGTCGCCACGCTCGGCATCGAGGTCGGGCGCGGCTTCTCGCTGTCGCAGCCGAAGTTCTTCGCCGAGTTCGACCGGATGCTGGCCGAGGTGCCGGTCGCCGACTGGCAGGCCTATCTGCGCTACCACGCCATCGAGGATGCCTCGACCTACTTGCCGCCGGCGTTCGAGCGGGAATCCTTCGAGTTCTACGGGCGCACGCTGTCCGGCCAGAAGGAAATGAAGCCGCGCTGGAAGCGTGTGCTCGGCGCGATCGAGGGCGGCATGGGCATGGCGCTCGGCGAGCTGTACGTCGCACGCCATTTCACGCTCGAAGCCAAGCGGCGCATGGACGTGCTCGTCGGCAACCTGCGCCAGGCGCTGAAGGTCCGTCTCGAAAACCTCGACTGGATGAGCGCCGCGACGAAGCAGAAGGCGCTCGAGAAATGGGAGACCTTCCTGCCGAAGGTCGGCTATCCCGAGAAGTGGCGCGACTGGAGCGGCCTCGCGATCGCGCCGGACGGCTTCTATGCGAATGCGGAGGCCGCCGCGAAGTACAACTTCGCCTACCGGATGGCGAAGATCGGCAAGCCGACCGACCGCCTCGAGTGGCGCATGACGCCGCAGACGGTCAATGCCTACTACAGCTCGACCGACAACACGATCAACTTCCCCGCCGCGATCCTGCAGCCGCCGTTCTTCGATCCCAGGGCCGACGACGCGCTGAACTACGGCGGTATCGGCGCCGTGATTGGTCACGAAATCATCCACGGCTACGACGACCAAGGGTCGAAGTTCGACGCCAAGGGCAACAACGCGAACTGGTGGACCCAGGAAGACCGCGGGAAATTCGAGGCCGGCACGGCCAGGCTCGTCGCCCAGTACGATGCCTATTCGCCGCTGCCCGATGTACATCTCAACGGCAAGCTCACGCTCGGCGAGAACCTCGCTGACCTCGGTGGCCTGACGATCGCCTACGACGCGCTGCGGCCCGCACTCGGCGATTTGCAGGCCGCCCATCGCAAAATCGACGGTTTCACGCCCGAGCAGCGTTTCTTCCTGAACTGGGCGCGCGTCTGGCGCGGTCAGAGCCGGCCCGAGGCGCTGAAGGTGCAGGTCAACTCCGACCCGCACTCGCCCGAACGCTTCCGCGCGATCGGCGCGCCGTCGAACCTCGACGCTTTTGCCCAGGCTTTCGCCTGCAAGGCCGGCGACCCCATGGTGCGCAGCGGCGAGGCCCAGGCGAAGATCTGGTAAGCGCGATCCCCCATCGTTTCCACACGGCGCATCCGCATCACCGGGCGCCCTTCCAACCCCGAGGACATGCTGCAATGACGTTTCGCATCCTGAAGCCGCTGACGCTCGCCATCGGTCTCTCGCTCGCCGCCGGCGCGGGCGCCCTGGAATCGATCCATACCCGGATCGACCCGAAGGAACTCGATCCCGCGGTCGGCGCCTGTGCCAATCTCAACGACCACGTCAACGGTCTGTGGGCGAAGTCCGCGCAGATCCCGGCCGATCGCACCACCTGGGGCAGTTTCGAGATGCTCGCCGAGCGCTCGCTGACCGCCACGCGCGAGATCGCCGAGGAGGCCGCGAAGAAGGCCGCCACGGTCAAGCCCGGCTCGCTCGAGCAGAAGATCGGCGACTTCTACAAATCCGGTATGGACACGGCCGCGATCGAGAAGGCCGGTCTGACGCCGATCGCCGACGATCTCAGGAAGATCGATGCGCTGAAGACACCGGAGCAGATCGCCGCGTATCTGCGTGAACAGCATGCCGCGGGCGTCGGCCCACTGTTCAACTTCGGCGCACAGGCCGATTTCAAGAATTCGTCGAAGAACATTGCCTACGCGTTCCAGGGCGGGCTCGGTCTGCCGGAGCGCGCCTACTACCTCGAGGACGGCAAGGACGGCAGCTACAAGAAGATCCGCGAGGCCTACGTCGCGCACATCGGCAAGATGCTCGAGCTCGCCGGCACGCCGGCCGACAAGGCCGCCGCGCACGCCAGGCAGATCCTCGCCTTCGAGACCCGCCTCGCCACCGCATCGCTCGCGCCGGTGGAGCTGCGCGATCCAGCCAACCAGTACCACTTCGTCGCGCTCGACGAAGCCGACAAGCTCACCCCGCATTTCGCGTGGACCCCGTTCTTCGCCGCGCAGGGCATCCGGGATGCGAACGGCTTCTCGCTGTCGCAGCCGAAATTCTTCGCCGAAGTCGACAAGATGCTCGCCGAAGTGCCGGCCGCGGAATGGCAGGCGTACCTGCGCTTCCACACCGTGGACGAGGCCGCGCCGTATCTCGCCGACCGCTTCGCACAGGAGAACTTCGCGTTCTACGGCCAGACGCTGCGCGGCCAGAAGGAAATGAAGCCGCGCTGGAAGCGCGTACTCGGCACGCTCGAGAACGGCATGGGCATGGCGCTCGGCCAGATCTACGTGGAGAAGTACTTCCCGCCGGAGGCCAAGCAGCGCGCACAGGAACTCGTCGGCAACCTGCGTCAGGCGCTGAAGGTGCGCCTCGAGAACCTCGACTGGATGAGCCCGGAGACGAAGAAGCTCGCGCTCGAGAAGTGGTCGACCTTCATGCCGAAGATCGGCTATCCGGACGAATGGCGCGACTGGTCGGGCCTGGCGGTCCAGGGCGACGGCTACTTCGCGAACGTGATGGCCGCCGCGCGCTTCAACCATGCCTGGGACATGGGCAAGGTCGGCAAGCCGGTCGATCGCAAGGAATGGGGCATGACGCCGCAGACGGTGAATGCCTACTACAACCCGCTGCTCAACGAGATCGTGTTCCCCGCCGCGATCCTGCAGCCGCCGTTCTTCGATGCGAAGGCCGACGATGCATTGAACTATGGCGGCATCGGCGCGGTGATCGGCCATGAGATGTTCCATGGCTATGACGACGAAGGCAGCCAGTTCGATGCGCAGGGCAACCTCAAGAACTGGTGGACCGAAGCCGACCGCAAGCAGTTCGAGGCGCGTGCCGAGAAGCTCGTCAAGCAGTTTGACGACTACGTCGCGATCGACGACCTGCACGTCAAGGGTCAGCTTACGCTCGGCGAGAACATCGCCGATCTCGGCGGCGTCAGCGTGTCCTTCGATGCGCTGAAGCTCGCGCTGGCCAAGAATCCGGCCGAAGCCACGAAGAAGATCGACGGCTACACGCCCGAGCAGCGCTTCTTCCTGAACTTCGCCCAGGTCTGGCGGCGCAGCTTCCGCCCGGAAGAACTCAAGCTGCGCCTCAACACTGACCCACACGCGCCGGCCATGTTCCGCGCGATCGGCGCACCATCGAACATCGATGCCTTCGCCCAGGCCTTCGCCTGCAAGGCAGGCGACCCGATGGTGCGCAGCAGCGAGACGCGCGTGAAGATCTGGTAAGTCACGCGGCATCTGCCGCCACGGCGGCGGACATGCAGGACGACCGTCGGGGCGCCGTGCGAGCGGCGCCCCGATGTCTTTCCGCAAGGCAGATCGCGTCCGGATCGATCTGGGGCCGGATGGTGACAGCCGGGCGCTGCCTGATTCGCCGGACAGGCATCCGGCCCTGCCCGACCTCCTCCAGCGCGGGCGGGTAGCCCGTAGTGACCATCCTCACTGCGTGCGATCGCCACCGCGATAGCGGCGCCGGCAGGCACTCAGCGGAGCCCCGCACACTTTGCGTCGAGTGCAATCCAGCGATTCGCCTCGGCAATGGCCACGTCGAGATTCGCGGCCAGCCTGTAGATCGCGGAGGTCTTCATGCGCGGCCTGAATATGACCCAGCGAACCAGATCACGCATCGCCGGCTGGATGACCACACGGTAACCGAGTCGGCGGTAAACCTTGAGCTGATTCGGGCGGGCAACCCTCGCTGCGCATCCAAAGCGATGGTCGGGAGATGTATGGCGCATGCCACCCTCCGATCCTCGGCTGGATGACGCCAGCGGTGTGTTGCCGATCCCAGAGCGCTCTGCCGGTTTCGCTTCGATCACGGGCATGCGGCTCCATCACGCGCGCAGACGGTAGAACTGCGCAGTGGAACTGCACCGCTGTAGTTCGCCAGCACGCCTGCCTGCACGTTGCTGTTGATGTAATCGAAGACCACGAAGCCCATAACAGGCAGCCCCTTGAGTACCGTGCCGTCATCCGCCGGGCGCATGGCGAACGCTGTCGGGCTGCCGTGCGAGCCCGTCATGAGCTGCGCCATGCCGGAAGCCTGGTCTGTCGCGATCGACGCGGCTGCCACCAGCGAAGACCCGAGCACGTCTGCGGGAGCCGCGACGTTGGTCATGCTGAAAGGCAACGCCTGCGCCCCAAAGCACAAGAGGATCTGTGGGTCGGCCGCACTCGATTGCCGTGCGTTGCGGCCATAGGCGACATAGGGGACGGCCATGCAGGCCGAGCTTTCCGCGCCGGACTTCGGGTAGACCCGAGTGAAAGGCGCGATGGCGGATGAACCCACGATGGCCTCGTCGACATAGAACCGCCTCGTCGGCATGGTGAGGATCCATTCGGTGGACGCTCCGGCGGCGGCCTCGAGCACATAGTCGCCGGCGACCGTGCTGGACATCAGCACCGCTGTGACGGCATCGATACCGCGTGACCCAGACGGATATTCCACATGGATATTGCGCCCACCGAGATCCACATCGGCAGCAGCCGTGCCAAGCACAGGATCTGTCACGGCGTCCGAGAGGAGTGGAGCTTGTTCGATCGGCATGCGATGCAGTACGACACTGCTCGTGCTGCCGCGAGGCTCATCGCGGGGATCGACGCGGAAGTCCTCGATCGCCGTTGCTGGAACGCTGAACAACGTGCCCGCGGCGACATTGACGACCATCAGGCCGCCGTAAAGACCGCCGGTGGGATTCGCGAGATCGAGGTTGGGGTTCGTACTCCAGTCTCCCCCATTCCATCGCTCCTCCAAGCTGGAACAGTCTTTCGGTGTGCCGTCCGCACCGGGGCTGACGGCCGTCGCCAAGGTGGAACCCGTCTCGATACTGCCCATCTCGATCGCTTCAATGTAGCCCTCGCGCGTACGCCCCAGCCCGTCCGGGCCGGCATCTTCCGGCGAAGTGCGGTAGCCATACGCGTAGTCGAAAAATGCGATGTAACGTCTGCCATCGGGGAGCTGCTGAACGAGCGTGCTCGTCTTGAGGAGAGGAAACGTGCAGGAATCGTCATCTGTCAACAGCGCCGCCGCTTCGCTTGAAGGGCTTTGAAAGATGGCGCCCGACCAGACGTCCCGCGGTGCGAGGTAAAGGTTGAACGCGAGTACGGTGCGCCCATTGCGGCCTTCGCTGAACCTCACTCTGACTGCCTTCCCCCTGCCACTGTCGTTGCCGATCGTGATCAACGTCTGCTGGCCCCCATTGACTGTGTAGTAAGGGTAGATCAGGACCTGCCCGGTACCACGCGGATTGATGCTCACCGCATGGGCCAGCGGAACGGCACAGGTACTGGCGAAGGCGAGCGCCAGCGCCCAACGGCGCGGCGAAATCAAAGATCGCGTCATGATGCATCCTTTTACTGAAGTAGACTCCGATGCGCACTGCACGCACCGCTGGACAAGACGCCTGACGGTCCCGATTCCCCCAACTCACCGCCACAGCATGTGCCGATGACAGACGAAGGCGACGGGGGTTACGCTAAATGTGGGGGCATTGCTCGACGCCAAGAAAAGTAAGGAGATGATGACAGCATCCTGTGATAGCGAAGCCAATCGCGAGCCTGGACGATCGTTTTCGTGGCGCCCTCCACTCGTGGCCTTCACATCATCCCTTGCCCTGCACGGCGTGCTGGTCATGCTGTACTGGGCGTGGACGGCACGAGACGCGCCACGCACTCCGACGCCGCGCATCGAGATCACCCTGGCGCCAACGGGCGGCAAGCAGACCGTCGAGAGCGCAACACCTGCCGAGAGACCACCGCCCACGACAAGTGCCGAGATGCCGCGACCTGTCGTGTCGCAGCAGAGCCGGCGCCCCGGCGCCATGCCCTCCCCGCTCGCGGCGCCGAGTGCGATCGCGGCCTTGCCCTCGGCCGACGCATCGCATACACGTGAAGCGTCGGGGGATCAGCCGAGTCGCGGCGAGGACCGCCATACCGAGCGCGACCCGTTCGTTTCGCTGCGGACGGAAGTGTTCGACTGGCTCGCTCGCCACCAGGACTATCCGCTGGCCGCGCGCCGCGCGCGCATCGAGGGTGTCGTCGAGATCGCCGCGGTGATCATGCCGGACGGACGATTGCTCGATGGCCGCATCGTGCGCAGTTCAGGTCATCGGTTGCTCGATCGCGCGGCGCTCGATCTGATCGCACGCGCCTCACCGATGCCGCCTCCGCAAGGTCTCGAGGCCGTCGGTCAGGTCGAGCTGCGCCTGCCGATCGTGTATCGCATGCGGCTCTGACCCCGCATGTCAGCCGATCTTCGCGACGACACGGGCCGCGATGCCGAAGCCGCCCGGATCTATGCCGAGTGCTATACGGAACTCGTACGCCACCTCCAGCGCCTGTGCGGGGAAATGGCGTCGGCGGAGGATCTCGCCCAGGAAGCGGGCATGCGCCTGCTCACGCTGGCGCGCACCGAACCGCTGCACAACCCGCGCGCCTTCCTGTTTCATGCCGCGACGAATCTCGCGCGCGACCAGCTCCGGCGCCGGCTGGTCGCCGAGCAGCACGCCGCGGAGGGCGCCGACGCCTCCGTTCATCAGGGCGCCGACCACGTCGCCAGCATGCGCGAGGAAGTCGCCCGGGTGTCCCGCGCCCTCGACGAACTGACCCCTCGCGCGCGGCAGGTCCTTCTGCTGGCCCGCGTCGAAGGGCATTCGCAGAAGGAAGTCGCGGCTCGTCTGAATCTGAAGCCGAGGACGGTCGAGAACCACCTGACGCGCGCACTCGCACAACTGGCAGCGGCCTTGCGCCGCGGGGGCCGGCAATGACCGCCCCGCCCGCCCATCACGCCACGTCGGGGGAATCCGACCTTTGCCACGTCTTCAGGAACGAATGGTCATGACGCCCGACATTCTCGAACAGGCCGCGCACTGGCATACCCGGGTAAACGCCGGTCTGTCTCCGGCGGATGAACGCCTGCTCGATGCCTGGCTGGCGCGCGATCTGCGTCATCGCCTCGCTTATGCCGATGTCGCCGCCGCCGGTTTCGCACTCGAGCAGGCCACGACACCGGCGGCGCATGCCGCCCCGCGCCGGACACGGCACTGGCCCGCCTGGGTGGTCGCCGCCCTGGCACCGCTCCTGCTGTTCGTCCTGCTACGGGTCCCGCATGTCTGGGAGGATTTGCAGAGCGACATGCATACGCCGGCCGGTCAGCTCAGTACCCGGACGTTGCCGGACGGATCCACTCTCCAGCTCGATACGGACAGTGCGGTACGCCTGTCGTTCGCGGCCGACCATCGGGATGTCGAACTCCTGCGCGGTGCCCTGTCGGTGCAAGTCGCCAAGGACAGCACGCGGCCTTTCCGCGTGCGCTGCGCCGGCAGCACGGCCACGGCGGTCGGCACACGATTCGTCGTCGCACGACACAATGCACGACTCGAACTTGGCGTCGGCGAAGGTCGCGTCACACTGGCCACACCGCACACGCCCGAACCCCTCGAGATCGTCGCCGGTCAGCGCGCCGTCGTTGCCGATGGCAGGGTGTCCGTTCATGAGTCCAGCCCGACCGACGATGGCTGGACGCGGGGCGTGCTCAGTTTCGATCGCGTGCCGCTCGCCTTGGCGATCGAGGAAGTCGGCCGCTATGTGCCGGAGAAGATGGTCGTACGCGCGCCATCTGCCCTATCCACCGTGATCACTGCCAACCTGCCGCTCGGCGATCCACATGCCGCGCTTGCAGCCTTGACGAACGCCAACGGCTTGCGCACGCGGCGCCTGCCCGGCTTGATCGTAATAACGGAAGGATGAAGATGAACATCAGAAACTTGCGTTTTTTCGCAAGCGGCATTCCCGCCTTGTTCCTCTCGGCGCACATGGCGGCTGCCCCGTCGCGCCTCCCGCTCGATGTGCCCGCCGGCCCGCTGCTCGGCTGCCTGGAGCATCTGGCCGCCGCGGCCAACGTGCGGATCATCGATCGTGACAATCGCGCGGCCACCACGAACTGCCACGCTCTGCGCGCCGACCTCACGCTCGATCAGGCTCTCGATCGCCTCCTGCAACCTCTGCGCTGGCAATGGCGGCGCCTTGAGGATGGCACCATCGAGATATTCGCCACTGCAAGCGCTGCGCTGGACTTGCCCGAGCTCACGATCGAAGGCGCGCCACTGCCCGAGGTGGAACGCCCCGGTGGCCCGGCACCGACTGTTCTCGCGGAACAAGCCAGCGCCCTGACCCGGCTCGGCCGTGAATGGCTGGAGACCGCGCCATGGCTCGGCTTCAACCAGATCGGCCGCTATGCGCCAAACGTCTATGGGACAGGCCAGGGGCTCTCGATTCGCGGCATGGAGCGTGACAGTGACTACCTCACCTCGCTCAGCATCACGCTCGATGGCATCGACCTCGGCACGCGTCTGCTTGATGACGAACTGGTTCCACTCGACGACGTGGTACGCCTGGATCTGGCCCGTGGCCCGCGCAGCTTCGAAGCAGGCCGTGCCTCGGCGGCCGGCGCGATCCGCCTCGTCACTGCACCACCAGCGGCGGAACCGACGCTGCGAACAACCGTCGGTGTAAGCGACCAGGGCGCATGGCGCGAATCGCTGTCCTGGTCAGGCCCGCTGACGGACTCGGGCCTCGGTGCGACGACCCTCGTCGAGCGACATGCCGTCCCAGATTTCCTGCAGCAACGCTATGCGCCCGAGGCAGACATCCATCACCGCCTCAACGGCAGTGCGCGCCTCAAGTTGCGATACGAAGCATCGGACACACGGGGGCCGACGGCAGAACTCGCCATACTGAACATCTCCGGCGACAGCAGCGACCGTTGGATCGAACCCACCTGGATATCGACGCCAGGCACGCCCTTCGGCAGGGACAGTTATGCCGAGCATCCCGTGCTCGCCCATACGCATGCGCTCGGCACGGCGGCCACTCTGCGCTATCCGGCAACGGATGCCCTGACTCTCGAGATGCATGGCGCCTACACATCTATCCAACGCGATGGGAATGCCTATCCATCGACAGCCAGGACCGAAGCCAACCTGGAGAACCGCCGACGTGCCGGGGCGAGTATCCAGGCTCGGCCTGAAGAATCCTGGGTACTTGCCGCTGGACTCGATGTGGCTAGTGCAATGATGCGCGAGCGGAATTACTACGACGGTCCACGATATGCGTCGACCAATTTCTACGCCCAGACATGGAGTGCATGGACATGGCTCGAGCATGCCTGGGGGCATGCCTGGAACGCCGGGCTAGGCCTACGCTGGCTGACCGAAAGAACTCATAGCGGCCCGACCTACTCAGATCCTGAGATGGAATCGCTACAGGACACCAGCATCAACCGGCTGCCGGTCCCGCTCGGCGTCATCGAATGGCGGCCATGGCCTGGGCATGTGCTGTCCCTGAGCCACGGGCGCGGCTACCGCAGTGGCGGCAACTACGATTTAGGCAAGACTTATGGCGCCGAAGACGACCGAAGCTCCGAACTGAGCTGGCGCGCCGGGTGGTTGGGGGGAAACCTGACGACTCGTGCGACGCTGTTCGACAGTGCTGCGTACGATCGCTTCGCTTGGAGCGCCACACACCGTGCCCAGGCGAGCACACGTGGCGTCGAATTCGAGATGGAAGTCGTACCGTCACCCATGTGGCGCCTTCGCGGCGGCTTCGGGCTGCTTGACTCACGCTACATCCGTTTGCAATTTGGTTCGCGCGACCTGAGCGACAAACGGACACCAGGTTCGCCATCCCGCACTGCGACGCTGGGCCTGCGTGCGGGCTATGCCACAGGCTGGTACATGGCCGCCGATGCCTATCATGCTTCCGCCGCGGAAACAGGCCAGCTCAACGCCCCCCGCCTTCGTCGCCAAGCCTACACTTTGCTCGATGTGGGCGTAGGTTATCGGATGACGGCCTGGGATACGTCCCTGACAGTCACGAATGCGCTTGATGAGAATTACATCGACCGCGCCGAGGAATTCGTGCCGGGCATGGCGACGGGCGTGCGCGCCCGTTTCCGGCTTGGCGACCCGCGCCGGATCGAGTGGCGAGTCAGCCGTAGCTGGTGAAGCACGGTGGCTGCCTGCGCAACGACCGGGACCGGGAGACGATGGCCGACGGCGCGCAGAGGGTGAGGGCTGCAGGGCGGTCCATTTGCCACGTGCGTCGCGAATTACCGCTCCAGGGCGGCATTCCGCCACGCGCATGCGGCTTGCGGCGATCCGCCCGGCGCGGATAATCCGCGCCCCGCCCTGCTGGACTCGCCGATGCGCTTCGTTCCCGGCCAACGCTGGATCTCCAATGCCGAGCCGGAGCTCGGTCTCGGCACGGTGCTGCGCGTCGAGGGACGCAGCGTGCAGGTCTTGTTCGCCAAATCCGGCGTGCTGCGCCAGTACGCGAGCCATGCCGCGCCGCTGAGCCGCGCGGAATTCCGCGTCGGGCAGACCGTCACCGGCCAGGGTCTCGGTCTGACCATCGAGCGGATTCACGAGGCCGACGGGCTGTTCGAATACGAGGGGGGCGGCAAACGGCTCCGCGAGGGCGAGCTCGACGACGTGCAGAGCCTGTCGCAGGCCGACGAGCGCCTGCTCACCGGACGCGTCGATCGGCCGGACCGCTTCGATTTCCGCGTCGAGGCACTCGCACGCCGCGCGGCGGCACGGCGCTCGCCGGCCTACGGCCTCGCCTCCGCACGCATCGACCTGATCCCGCACCAGCTGCGCGTCGCGGAAATTGCCGTGAACCGGCGTCCGCCGCGCGTGCTGCTGGCCGATGAAGTCGGCCTCGGCAAGACCATCGAGGCCGGCATGATCCTCGCGCGGCTCCTGGCCGCCGGTCGTGTCGAGCGCGTGCTGGTGCTGCTGCCGGAGCCGCTCGTCTATCAGTGGTTCGTCGAGCTGCTGCGCCGCTTCAACCTCAAGTTCGCGATCTACGACGAGGAGCGCTGCGAGGCGATCGAGCAGGCCGGCGACGCCCGCAATCCGTTCGAGGACGAGCAGCTCGTCATCAGCGATCTCGCATTCCTGACCGCACAGGCCAAGCGCGCGAGTCAGCTGCTCGACGCGCCGTGGGATCTCCTCATCATCGACGAGGCGCACCACCTCGCCTGGAGTCCCGAGTCCGCGAGTGCGGAGTACCGGCTCGTCGAGCGGCTCGCGGCGTCCACGCCAGGGCTGATCCTGCTGACCGCCACCCCGGAGCAGCTCGGCCGCAGCGGGCATTTCGCACGCTTGCGCCTGCTCGATCCGGCACGCTTCCACGATCTCGAGCGCCATACCGCGGAGGCGGAAGGCTATCGACGGCTGTCGCAGATCGCCGATGCGCTGCAGGCTGGCCGTGCGCTCGATGCCGGGGAACGCGGCGAACTCGCCGCCCTGCTCGCCGATGATGCGGCGAGCCTCGCCCTGCTCGACCGCCTCGCCGCGGAGCCCGGTGCCGCCGGCGCGCTGCTCGATGCGCTGATCGACCGCCACGGCACGGGCCGCGTGATGTTCCGTAACCGCCGCGCAGTGGTCGGCGGTTTTCCGCGACGCGTGCCGTCCGCGACGCCACTCGATGGCGCCACGCTCGACGAGGCCCGGCGCCAGCAGCTGCTTGCCGAATTCCAGTCGGATCTCCAGCAGCCACCGACGCTCGCCGAGCACGATTACGCCGACGATCCGCGCCTGCCGTGGCTGATCGACCTGCTCGCTGCGCACCCGCACGACAAGTTCCTGCTGATCTGCCGCAGCCAGGCCAAGGTGCTGGCGCTCGAGGAAGCCGTGCGCGTCAGGACCGGCATCGCGCTGGCGCGCTTCCACGAAGGCCTGTCGATCGTGCATCGCGATCGCAACGCGGCCTACTTCGCCGATCCGGACGGCGCGCGGCTCCTGATCTGCTCGGAAATCGGCTCGGAAGGCCGCAATTTCCAGTTCGCGCACCATCTGATCCTCTGGGATCTGCCGCTCGATCCGGATGTGCTCGAACAGCGCATCGGCCGTCTCGACCGCATCGGTCAGCGGCACGCCGTCGCCATCCATGCCGCCGCCTTCACCGGCACCGCCCAGCACGCGCTGCTGCGCTGGTACATGGACGGACTCGATGCACTCGCGCAAAGTCCGGCCGACGGCCGCGTGCTGCTCAAGCGTTTCGGTGCCGAGCTCACGCGGATCGCCATCGCGCATGCGCGCGAGACGCTCGATCCGGACCAGGAACTCGAGGCACTGATCGCCGAAACACGCGCCGCCCATGAAGAGCTCTCGGCGCTCGTGCATGCCGGCCGCGACCGTCTGCTGGAACTGGCCTGCGCGCGCGAGGCACGCGAGGAACGGTTGCGCCACGCGCTCGCCGAGGCCGATGCCGATCTCGACGCGGATCATTTCGTGTTGCGCCTGGTCGAGCAGTTCGGCATCGAGCACGAGGAAACCGGTCCGCGTAGCGTCGTGCTCGACCCGGAATACCTCAGTACCGAAGGTTTTCCGGGCCTCGCCGACGGTCCGCAGCAGGCGACCTTCGACCGTGCGACGGCGCTGGCACGCGAGGACCTGCCGCTGCTGCGCCTGGATCATCCGATGGTCGCCGGCGCGCTCGACCTGCTGCTCGAGGGCGAACAGGGCAACGCCGCCTTCCTCGTCGACGATGCACTGCCGCCGCGCAGCGTGCTGCTCGAAGGCGTATTCGTGCTGGAATGTGTGGCCGAGCGCCGCCTCGCGCCGGACCGTTTCCTGCCGCCGCAGCCGCTGCACGTGATCGTCGATACCAAGCTGCAGGCACGCGAAGGTTACCGGCCGAACGGCCCGTCGCTCGCGAAGGCCGGTGACCGGCCGATCGATTTCGCGCGCTACCGCAAATATCTCGCGAAGCTCGTGCCGCCGATGCTCGCGCGCGCCGAGGAACTCGCCGGCATCCAGGCACGGACGGTGACCGCGGTCGCGCGTGCCGAGATGCAGCGCGTGCTCGGTGGCGAAGCGGCGCGACTCCGCGCCCTGCGCGCGGTCAACCCGGGCGTGCGCGAGGATGAGATCGCGGCCGTCGAGGCGGAGATCGCCGCCCTGGATGCCGCGCTGCCGCAGTCACGCCTGCGCCTGGATGCGCTGCGCTTCGTCTGCAGCCCGGACTTCCTCGCCCTGCGCTGAGCCGATCGGCGCGCGCCCGTGGCGATGGCGTCGCGACGGACGATGCCCGCTCAGTCGCCTGAACGGGTCGTCTCGGTCACCGCATAGCCGAGCAGGCCGCCCGTGGCCAGCAGACCGACCAGACTCCACAGCGTGAACAGTGTCGGCTGATTGCCTGCGAGACTCGGCGCCACGAGCAACAGCGCACGGAAGCCGAGCGTGATCAGCTCGCCGGCCATCGCGATCAGCAGCCATATCGACCGGCTCTTCCACCAGAGCAGGAACAGGGCCGCCAGCAGCATCAACATCGAAATGAACGAGACGATTCCGGATACCTGCGCCATGATCGCGTGTCTCCCTCCGACGGACCGGTGATCGATTCTGGGCCCCCGGCCGATCTTCCCATGCCACGCCGCGCATGGCGATGCCGCGTAGACGCGAAGACGCCCGCCGGGCTTGCTAAAGTGGCGCCGTCCGTCACGGAGCTCAGCATATGGAAAACCCCGCGCCAACCGGCGATTCCCATCCCGTGCCGCTGCTCGGTGCGGTCGAGGCGCGCGTACTCGCCTGTCTCGTCGAGAAGCAGGCCACCACGCCCGACATCTATCCGCTGACATTGAATGCCGTGGTCGCGGCATGCAACCAGAAGACCAACCGCGACCCGGTGATGGAACTCGATCCGGGTGAGGTCGGACACGCGCTACGCGAACTCGAAGGCAAGGGGCTGGTCGTCGGCTCACTCGCCGCACGCGCCTCGCGCTACGAACATCGCATTGACCAAGTGCTCGGCGTCACGCCGCGCCAGCGTGCCGTGCTTACGGTACTGATGCTGCGCGGCCCGCAGACGCTCGGCGAGATCCTCGTGCGTGGCGAGCGGCTCGCGGAGTTCACCGGCCCGGACGACGTGCGCGCGGCACTCGATCGGCTGATCCAGCGCATGCCGGCACTCGCCGTGCGCCTGCCGCGCGGGCCAGGTCAGCGCGAAGACCGCTACATGTACCTCCTCTGCGGCATGGACGCCGCACAGGCGGTGATCAGCCACGCGGAAGCGGGCGACGCGGCATGCAGCAATGCGGGCACGGAAGCGCTCGCAGCGCGCGTCACCGAGCTCGAGCGACTGGTTGCCGAACTGCAGCGCCGGCTCGACGCGGTCGAGGCGCCATCGTCGACCGCCGCGGAGCAGGGCTGATGCCCCATCGGGAGTCGTAGTCAGTCTCCCTGTCCACCACGCCATTCATCGACAGGGCGCGACAATGCTTCGCGCCATGTCCATTGCCGCTTCCGCATCGCCCGACCGGCCGGCTCCGCCGAGGCCCGAGGCTCCGTTCGCACTGTTCCTCGACATCGACGGCACGCTGGTCGATTTCGCGCCCGAACCGGAGGCAGTCGTCCTGCCGGCTACGACCCGCGGGCTGCTCGCGCGTCTCGCCGTGCGGCTCGACGGTGCGCTGGCCGTGCTCAGCGGCCGGCGGCTCGACGACATCGACCGGCAGTTCGGTCTCGCCGCCTTGCCGGTCGCGGCGCTGCACGGTCTCGTGCGGCGCGATGCCCGCGGCCGCATCGAACAGTGGCCGGTGCCGAGCGCCATGGCCGAGGCGCGCGCCGAGCTCGCGGCATTGACCGTGCCGCTCGATGGCGTACACATCGAGGACAAGGGCGCGACGCTGGCCCTGCACTACCGGCATGCACCGTGGCTCGAGCCCGCCGTGCGCGCGCTCGCCGGACGCATCGTCGCCGGCCATGCCGGAGAACTCACGATCCAGCCGGGCAATGCCGTCTTCGAGATCCGTCCGCGCGGTCCGGACAAGGCCAGCGCGCTGTTTTATGTCCGCGCCTCGCACCGCGCCTATCTG
>CAYYHP010000011.1:0-30509 GCA_964471815.1 uncultured Rhodanobacteraceae bacterium | reverse complement strand
GATGCTCGAGCACGTGCCGGATTCAGCCAGCGTGATCGGCGCCTGTGCGCGTCTGCTGCGGCCGGGTGGCCGGCTCATCCTGGCCACGCTGAACCGCACGCCGGCCGCGTTCGCACTGGCGATCCTCGGTGCCGAATACGTGCTCGGTCTGCTGCCGAAGGGAACGCATCGCTATGCACGCTTCATCCGTCCGAGCGAACTCGCCGGCGCCGTGCGTGCAGCATGTCTCGAACTCGAGGACGTGAGCGGCCTCGCCTACGATCCGTTCACGCGCCGGGCGCGGTTGACCACGTCCGTCGCCGTGAACTACCTGGCCTGCGCACGCAAGCCCGAATGAACGGCAATGGCTCGCGCTACAAGGCCGTGCTGTTCGACCTCGATGGAACCCTGGTCGACAGCGCGCCCGACCTGATCGCGGCGATGGACCGGCTCAGGGCCGAACTCGGTGAGCCCCCCTGCGTGGCCGATGCGGTGCGGCGGGTCGTCTCGCGCGGCGGCCGGGCGATGCTGCGTGCGGCGTTCCCGGAGGCGGACGAGGCACGTATCGAAATCCTGCTGCCGCGTTTCCTCGAGATCTATTCACAGCATCTAGCGGCCGCGACGCGGCCCTACGACGGCGTGACCGAACTGCTGGCCGCACTCGAGGCGGGCGGGTTGCGCTGGGGGATCGTGACCAACAAGGCTGGCTGGCTCGCACGGCCCCTGCTCGAGCGGCTCGGCCTCGCCGGGCGCTGCGCCGCGCTCGTCGCTGGCGATTGCCTGCCGGTGCGCAAACCCGACCCGGCACCGGTGCGGCATGCCTGCGCACTGGCCGGACTCGATCCTGGCGACTGCCTGTTCGTCGGCGATGACCGCCGTGACATCGAGGCCGGGCACGGAGCGGGGACGGTCACGGTCGCGGCGGCGTGGGGCTATCTCGACGGCGAGGATCCGGCCGACTGGGGCGCCGACCACGTCCTGGCGCGACCGGCCGATCTGCTCGGCCTGCTCGGTACGGATCGATGAGCGCATCCGATCCGGTCTTCGTGGGTTTCGTCGGCAAGCTGCTCGCCGCCTATCCGGACTACGCCGTCCTGCGCGCCTATCTGCAGGATGCGACGGGGCAGCGCCAGCTGGCCTATGAATGCCTGGTCGCCGAACTGGAGCACGCGGCTTACGCGATCGCGGAACCGCAGGTCGCCGCGGCCAAGCTGCACTGGTGGAGTGAGGAACTCGAACGCATGGAGCATGGCGCGGCCAGTCACCCGCTGACGCAGGGGCTGTCCGCCGACGAGCACGCCGTTCGGCATGCATCCGACCTCCCGGCGCGCCTGCTCGAAGGGGCCATCGCGCAGATCGAGCCGCCGAGTCCGGGCGATCTCGCGGGCCAGCTCGCGATCATGGAGCGGTTCTACCTGCCGCTCGCGGAACTCGATCCGGCGCCATTCCCGCGCGATCCGCGGGTGCTCGCTGCGGTGGCGCGCGCCCGGGCGCTCGCACGTCTGCTGCGCGAACTGAGTCTGCCGTCCGGCGCGTCGCGCGAAGGACGGCTCGCCGTGCCGCTGAACCTGCTCGCCCGGCACCAGCTCGTGCGCGACGATCTCGTGGACGAGCGGCGGGCTGCACCCGCGGTGCGCGAGCAGCTCGCCGCACTGGACGAAGCGGGTGCCGCGATCCGGCCGGCTCTGGCCGATGCCAGCCTGCCGCTGCGCTTGCGGGTGCGGCTCGACGCACGCCTCATTGCCCGTGCGCGACGTAACGCATCGCCGCTGCCGCTGCTGCGCGCCGCGCGCGGGCGGCTGTCGCCGCTCGCGTTCTGGATCGCCTGGCGCGAGGCGCGCCGCGCACCGCGCACGCACGCCAGCCCTGCCTGAATCGGCCTGCAGCGGATTGCTGTTACGCTGTTGACATCCTCTGGACGCGGCAGGCGCTAGCGTCCTCCATCTCGGGCAGCCAGCCCGTGCCGAGGGAATACCATGCGCATCATCGACAACGCCCTGCGCGCCATGCCCGACATCGCCAACGAAGCCCGTCCCGGTGTGGCCGGAATGCTGGACTGGGTCGGCATGAGCGACATCGAAGTGCCGCTCCTGCTGGCCGGCCAGGACGGCCGTGCCGTGCAGACCGGCGCGCGCGTAACCGCCTACGTCAATCTCGCACGGCCCGAAGTACGCGGCATCCACATGTCGCGGCTGTACCTGCACGTCGATCGCTCGCTGACCGGCGAACCGCTCACGCCGTGTTCGCTGCGCCGCCTGCTCAAGGACTTCCTCGATTCGCACGCCGATCTCTCGGACCGCGCCTTCGTGCGTATCGCCTTCGACCATCTGATGCGCCGGCCGGCGCTCATGAGCGACAACAGCGGCTGGAAGTCCTACCCGGTCGAGATCTCGGCGAGCCAAGAGCAGGGGCAGTTCACGCTGGAACTCGGTTGCCGGATTGTCTATTCGAGCACGTGTCCGTGCTCGGCGGCGCTCGCGCGGCAGTTGATCCAGGAGCGCTTCACCGCCGACTTCCGGCGCGACGAACCACTCGATCACGATGCGGTGCTGGCCTGGCTCGGCAGCGAACAGGGCATCTGCGCCACGCCGCACAGCCAGCGCAGCACCGCCGAAGTGCGCGTGCGCCTGACGCCCGGCTTCGACTTCCCGCTCATCGATCTTATCGATCGCGTCGAGGGGGCTCTGAAGACGCCCGTGCAGACGGCCGTCAAGCGCGTCGACGAGCAGGCTTTCGCACGCTTGAACGGCGAGAACCTGATGTTCTGCGAAGACGCCGCGCGGCGCATCCAGCAGGCGCTCGATGCAGACGAGCGCGTGGTCGATTTCTGGGTCCGTGCCACGCATTATGAAAGCCTGCATCCGCACAACGCCGTCGCCATCGCGACCAAGGGCGTGGCCGGCGGCTATACCGCGGCCGGCGGCCTGCGCGAGATGGCGGTCCGTGGCTGAGCGCGTTGCCGTCTCTCAAAATCCATGTGGGGTAGCGTCGGGACTGACGTGAGTGGCCCGGGCGCTTAGACCGACCACCATTCTCCGGCCGGCCTGCGTTCGGCACCTACGAACGCAGGCGCCTGGCAGGCTCTACAACCGGTATGTCGGCAGATCAATCGGCGAGGCGCCAATGCCGCGACTAGGCGATTCAGCTCGCCGGCGAGTGGGAGGGCTGGGCTGGGAACCTCGTGTACTGGGATCGACCGCCGCGCAATCCAGGTTCCGACGACATGCGAGACAGGGTCGACATGCCGACAGCCGAGTGCTGATCGCAGTATCTGCATGCCCGGCGCCGGTTCCAGTTCATCCAGCTCGCCCAACATGCTCGGGTTGAGCAACACGACATTCTCGCGCAGCGCGCTAACCTGGCCGAACGCAACGCAACGTGTGGTGAATCCACGGCGCGCCACAGCGTGTCGCCAGGCGAGCAGACGGCGCGGCACGTGGATAACGGCCTCGCTGCCGAGCATGCCGCAAGTCAGACTGTGCTCACCGGTCACTCGCAGTAGCTCGGCGGTATATGCATCCATGATCAGGCGCTTGTTGCTGCGCCGCACTGCACGACAGACAGTGATCAGCCGATCAACATCCAGCGACGGCATCCAGATCAGGCTCAGGCCTTCCGCGCGTCGCAGACAGCGCAGATAAGCTATTTCCGCATCGACTTCCGAATGCGTGGCTGCATGGTTGGGAGGCAGCCGGTGGCCGTCGATCAGCAGCACATCGACGTCGGTCGGCGGATAGCGCAGCAATGCTTCGAACAGGACGGGATTGCGCCCGAGATGACGGATATTGCCGCAATAGAAAAGCCGACGTCCCTCCGCCTCGATCAGCAGATCGAAACTATCGTTCGCGGAATGGTCGGCAAGGAACGGCGTGACGATGAACGGACCGATGCGGACCGGCATACGGTGCCGCCACCAGACCACGGGGCGCCGGGAAATCCGTGATTTACCGTGCCATTCGGCGGCGTGCTCGAGCACGGCATGTGCGCCGGGGCCGATCAGCAGGGGAACATCCACGTTCAGTGTGGCCAGCACCGTCAGCAGGGTCGGGCCCGGGTTCGCGCTTAACACGCCGATTGGCAGACTCGCACAGTCGGCTATGGCGCGCGCAGTAGTCATCGCGCCAGCCGGAAGGCAGGGATCAAGGATCAGGCGCTGTCCGGCAGCGGCGATCTCGACGCACCGGTAATGTGCATGAGGTGTATCTTCCTGGAAGTAGACTTTCATAGAATCCGGGTAATCGAAGCCCCTTTTTCACAGATTCTAGGTTTATGCGGATGGGCTGACAGCCGGTGTTTCCCCGTGTTCACCCTGCCAGTAACGATACATTATCTCTTATGTCGAGAAACCAACGTCATCCGTTGGCAGTGTTGGCTGCGG
This sequence comes from uncultured Rhodanobacteraceae bacterium, assembly GCA_964471815.1. GTDB lineage: Bacteria > Pseudomonadota > Gammaproteobacteria > Xanthomonadales > Rhodanobacteraceae > Tahibacter. The sequence goes on along the minus strand of CAYYHP010000011.1, from coordinate 26,152 downwards.
CACATCGCCGCGATACCGCGACGGTACTATGCCGTACGGGTGTGCCGCATTTCCGGTCTCGAACCTCAGGCTGGGTCCGGGTCTATCGTTGTGCTTTAGCTAGCCGGTGACGGCAGCAGGGCTGGGTCGAGGCGCACCTCGAACCAGCTGAAACCCCAGTGGATGTGCGGTCCGCTCGCGCGTCCGGTGGCTCCGGCCGTACCGATGACCTGCCCACGGCGCACGCTGTCGCCGACCTTCACGTCGAGACGGCTCATGTGCAGGAACGAACTGTTCAGGCCGAAGCCATGATCGATCAGCACCGTGCCGCCGGTCAGCACGAGGTCCGGAGCGGCGAACGTCACGATGCCCGGTGCCGGCGCGGCGACCGGCGTGCCGGTCGGCACGGCGATGTCGAGGCCGAGATGCGGCGACTTCGGCGTGCCGTTGTCGATGCGCTGGCTGCCGTAGACCCCGCTGATCCGGCCCCTGGCGGGCAGGGCGAAGCCGCCGAGGAAGTCCTCGCGCCCGTCGTCACGACGGCGCGCCTCGGCGACCTGGGCCTGTTCCTCGGCGATGCGTCTGGCCGTCTCCGGATCCGGCGTCACCGTATGCTGTGGCAGACCGTCGACCCGTTCGATGCGATACCGCCGCGCCGTGACGGCGAGACGCCGGGTTTCCTCATGACCATCGGCATGGCGGATCGTGAGCGTGACGTGCGCCGGCGCATCGCGATCCAGGCCGAACACGAACACGCCATCCGGGCCGATGCGCAGCGGTCGCCCGTCGAGTTCGAGGTGTGTGCCGGGCGGGCCGCGGCCAATCACGAGCTGGCCCTGCTGGATCTTCGCGGGCAGCTGCAGCCGGGGCTTTCCGTCGTGTGATGCCGCGCTCGCCGGAAGCGAGCCAAGGCCCAGCACCAACAGGCCGGCGACGATGGCGCGCAGGGCCGCTCGCCGTTCGCCGCCGTACACACACCCTGGGATGGTTCCGGACTCGGGCGATACCGTCACCGTGCGAACTCCAGGCGCTCGCCGAGCCGGCTGGCATCGATGCGCGAGCCATCCCAAGCGAGATGACCATTGACCCAGGTCGCGGCGATCGACGTGCGGAACGTGTGGCCCTCGAATGGCGACCAGCCGCAGCGCGAGAGCACTTCCCCGCGGTGCACCGCATGCGGCCGGTGCGGATCGACGAGCACGAGATCGGCGTGGTAGCCCTCGCGCAGGAAGCCGCGCTCCTTCACGTCGAACAAGCGCGCCGGCGCGTGGCTCGTCGCCTCGACGATCCGCTCAAGCGCGAGTCGCCCGTCGAAGTGCTGCTCGAGTGCGCACTGCAGCGCGAACTGCACGAGCGGCAATCCGGATGGCGCCTTCTCGTAGTCCTGGGACTTTTCCTCGAGCGTGTGCGGCGCGTGGTCGGTGGCGAGCACGTCGATGCGGCCGTCCGCGACCGCAGCGATCAGGGCATCGCGATCCGTCGCCGACTTGATCGCCGGATTGCACTTGATGAAGTTGCCGAGGCGCGGGTAATCGGCGTCGCTGAAATGCAGGAAATGCACGCAGGTCTCGGCGGTGATGCGCTTGCCGTCGAGCGGGCCGGGCGCGAACAGCGCGAGCTCCTCGGCCGTCGAAATGTGCAGGATGTGCAGCCGCGTGCCGTGACGGCGGGCGAGTTCCACCGCGAGCCGTGAGGATTTCAGGCAAGCCTCGCGCGAGCGGATGTACGGATGGCGCTCGACCGGGATCGTCGAGCCGAACCGCGCCCGTTCGGCGGCGAGGTTGGCCTCGATCGTCGGCGTGTCCTCGCAGTGCGTCACCACGATCACTGGCGCGTCGTGAAAGATGCCGTCGAGTGTGGCCGGATCATCGACCAGCATGTTGCCGGTCGAGGCGCCCATGAAGATCTTGATGCCGCAGGCTGCGCGCGGATCGAGACGACGGATGGTGTCCAGGTTGTCGTTGGTCGCGCCGAGATAGAAGGCGTGATTCGCCAGCGACTTCGCCGCGGCGCGCGCGTATTTGTCCGCGAGCGCCGGCAGCGTCGTCGTCGTCGGCTTCGAGTTCGGCATCTCCATGTAGCTGGTGATGCCGCCGGCCACCGCGGCGCGCGATTCGGTCGCGAAATCGGCCTTGTATTCGAGGCCCGGTTCGCGGAAGTGCACCTGGTCGTCGATCATGCCGGGCAGCAGCCATCTGCCGCCGGCATCGAAGATACGCTCATCGTTGCGCGCAGAGAGATCGCCACCGATCGCATCGATGCGACCATTGCGCACGCGCAGGTCGGCGCCGCAGCGGCGTCCTTCGTTGACCAGCTCGGCATTGCGGATCAGCCAGTTCGTCATGGATGTGATTCCGTGCAGCGGCAGCGACGAAAGCCGAAGGTGGAGGGCACCGGATCGATGCCGCCATCGCACAAGGGTTGACAGCGTGCCAGTCGCCATGCCGCGAGCAGGCTGCCGCGACCGGCGCCGAAGCGCGCGACGGCGATACGCGCGTACTCGGAGCAACTCGGTTGGAAACGGCAGCGCGTGCCGAGCAGCGGGCTCAGAGCACGTCGGTAGAAAGCGAGCAGGAAGAGTATCAGCCGGGCCACTTGGGGTATGCGACAATCCACGCCAGAGCAGTAGGGAAACGCGGGTTCGGCGGCGGTTGCCGGTGCTGGGCAGTTAGGCTATAACACGCCGCCGCCTAGCCACAATGGTGAACGGAAATGGCGAAAAGCATGCGTGGTCCCGCGAAGAGGGCTGCTGCCAAGGGCAAGTCCGCGCCCAGTGCGAAGCAGGCGGGAAAGAAGGTTGCCACAGCGACGAAGAAGCCTGTCGGCAGGACTGTCAAGCCGGTCGTGAAACCGGTTCGGGCCGCCACGGCGAAGAAGGCGTCGAGCGCGGCCAAGAAGCCGGCAACGGCGGCGAAGAAGGCGGCCACGAAGAAGATCGTCGCCAAGCCCAAGCCGCAAGTTGCCGCGAAGCCCGTGTCGGCCAAGGCCAGGAAGGCCCTGCCGCCACAGAAGAAAACCACGACGCGCACGCAGGCATCGGTCGGATCGGCGGCGAAGCCGGCCAGGACGGCGCCTGCGAAGCCGATCAAGGCAGCTCCCGCCAAGCCTGCCGCTCCGGCACCACGCGCGGTTTCCCCTGCAAGACCCGCCGTCGCGAAGACGGTGGCCAAGCCGGTCCAGGCTTCGAACGCAGCCAGCAAGCCCGTTCCGAGCGCGGCACCGGCCTCACCCAGCCAGGCCACGAACAAGCAAGTGAAGTCCGAAGACAATTCCAAGATGCGAAAAGGCGTCATTTCGCCGGCCTCCTCCGGTACCGGCATCACCATGGAAGGTGGCCGCTACGCGCTGGCCGCCACGACCCATGTCGAACTGCCGCCCGGTTATCGCCCCTCGTCGGATGACGAGGAGTACATGAGCCCGATGCACCTCGCCTACTTCCGCAACAAGTTGCGCGAGTGGCGCGACCAGCTCGTGGAGGAGTCCAAGCAGACCATCGACAACCTGCGTGACGAGGTCCGTGATATCGGTGACGAAGCCGAACGCGCGACCCGCGAGACCGAGAACTCGCTCGAACTGCGCACGCGTGATCGCTACCGCAAGCTGATCGCGAAGATCGACAAGGCGCTCAAGCGGATCGAGGAAGGGCGTTACGGCTACTGCGAGGAGACCGACGAGGAAATCGGCATCGAACGCCTCGAGGCACGCCCGATTGCAACCCTGTGTCTCGACGCGCAGGAACGCTGGGAACATCGCCAGAAGCAGATGGGCGATTGATTCACCGCCGGCCTGCGGCGCTCGGCGTCGCGGAGCAGCCGGGGCGCACCATTGGGAACAGGAAGCCCGGATCGCGTCGCGCGGTCCGGGTTCTTCGTTTGCGTGCGAAGGGCGCCGGTGGCGCAGGGCGCGTGGCGCGTCCTGGCAAGCGCTCAGTCTGATTCGAGCGCACGCGCCGCGTGCTGTCGGATCGTCTTCAGCATGGCCGCGAGGCCGTTCGAGCGGGTCGGCGAGAGATGCTTGGCAAGGCCGATGGCCTCGATGAAGCGCGGTTCGGTGGCGAGGATTTCCTGCGCCGGCCGACCCGAATAGACGCGCAGCACCAAGGCGATGAGGCCGGCCACGATCGAAGAATCGCTGCCGGCCTGGAATTCGAGGCGCCGGGCATCGCCGCTCGCCGCGAGCCATACCTGCGACTGGCAACCGTGCACGCGATGCGCGTCGTCCTTGAGTTCCTCGGGGAACGGCGACAGTTTGCGGCCGAGGTCGATCAGGTACTGATAACGCTCGGTCCAATCGCCGAAGAACGCGAACTCCTCGACGATCGCGTCCTGGGCGGCTGTGGCGGAAGCGTCCATGGGCGGCTCAGACAGGGCATTCATCGGTCTGCACGGTCTTCCAGCGTGGCCCATGCGGCGTGTCCTCGATCGCCACGCCCATCGCGAGCAGCTCGGCACGGATGCGATCGGCCGTGGCGAAGTCGCGCGCCTTCTTCGCCGCCTGACGTGCCTCCACGAGGGACTGGACGTGGCTCTCGTCGATTTGCCGCCTCGACAACGCCTGCCGGAACCAGTCCTCGGGAGATTGGCGAAGCAGGCCGAGCAGTTCCGCTGCGCCGAGCAGGGCGCCCTTGGCCTGGCGGCGCGTGGCCGGATCGTTGGCACGGCGTGCGGCATCGGCAAGTCGGGCGAGTTCGGCGAATGCTTCGGGGGTGTTGAGGTCGTCGAGCAAGGCGCCTTCGAAGGCCATCGGAACGACGAGGTCAGACGGTGCCGGTTCGACGTCGGCGAGATCGCGCAGCACGCCGTACCAGCCGTCGAGCGTCGCGCGGGCCTGCCTGAGCGCGGCATCGGACCAGTCCAGCGGCTGCCGGTAATGGGCCTTCAACAGCAGGAAGCGCAGCACTTCGGCAGGCTGCTGGCCGAGCAGCTCATGCAGCACGAGCACGTTGCCGAGCGATTTCGACATCTTGCGCCCGTCGAAAGTGAGCATGCCATTGTGCAGCCAGTAGCGGGCGAATACCTTGCCGCCGTGTGCGCAGGTACTCTGCGCGACCTCATTCTCATGATGCGGGAACTGCAGATCGACGCCACCGGCATGGATGTCGATGGTCTCGCCGAGGTGCGCCTCGCACATCGCCGAGCATTCGATGTGCCAGCCCGGACGGCCGCGTCCCCACGGACTGTCCCAGCCCGGCAGGTCCGGCGTGGAGGGTTTCCACAGTACGAAATCGGCCGGGTCGCGCTTGTACGGCGCGACTTCGACGCGGGCACCAGCGAGCATTTCCTCGGTCGAGCGGCCGCTGAGCCGGCCATAGTCCGGGAAGCTTTCCACGTCGAACAGCACGTGGCCTTCGGCGGCGTAGGCATGACCGTTCGCGATCAGTCGTTCGCAGATGGCCACGATCTGCGGGACATGTGCGGTGGCATGCGGCTCGATATCCGGCGGCTCGACGCCGAGTCTGGCCATGTCTTCGCGGTAGGCTGCGGCAAAGCGCGCGGTGATCACGTCGATCGGCACACCTGCCTCGTGCGCCGCCGCATTGATCTTGTCGTCGACGTCGGTGATGTTGCGTGCGTAGACCACACGCGGATAGTGCCGGCGCAGCAGCCGGGCGAGCAGGCCGAACACGACCGGCGGCCGGGCGTTGCCGATGTGCACGTAGTTGTAGACGGTCGGGCCGCAGACGTACATCGTCACGCGCTGCGGATCCTGCGGAACGAAGTCCTCGACGCGACGCGTGAAGGTGTTGTGGAGACGCAGGTTCATGGGGCGTATGCCTCGGGCTTTGCACGATTGTAACAGCGCCTCGTCCTTGCTCCGCCGGCCGTCTGTGGCCACCGGCCGTCTGCTGCCTGAAGGGCAGTGAAGGGACATCCGATCTGCCCGGATGGCCTTAGCGCGGATTCAGTCAGACGGTGGTTAAATCATCGTCAACCCATGGGCGGAACGCGCAGATCCGGCGGAATCCGGGTACGCGGCACCGGAAACGGCGCCGGGTTGCAGGCATGGTGCCGAAGCGACTGGGGCGTTTCCGCTAACCCGTATCGTGGAGGTAGTCATGTTCGCGAAATTTCCCGTAATTGCCCTTGCCGTTTCGCTCGGCCTGCTCGCGGCTCCCGGTGTGCGCGCCCAGGACGAGCGCCGCTATGGTGACGACAACGTGCACTACGCCTGGGCGGACGTGCTGCGTGTCGATCCCGTCTACGACTACGTGCGTACCAGTCGCCCGGAGCGCGAGTGCTACGACGAGCGCGTGGTGCGCCGCGAGGACCGGCGTGGCAACAACACCGGTGCGACCGTGCTTGGCGCGATCATCGGTGGTGCACTCGGCAACCAGGTCGGCAAGGGCGACGGCCGCAAGGCTGCGACCATCGCCGGCGCGGTGGCCGGCGGCGCGATCGGCCACAATGCCGCCAAGCGTGACGATCGTACGTACACCGATGTCGAAACCCACTGCCGTCAGGTCGATGGCGGCTACGAAGAGCGCCGTGTGGTCGGTTACGACGTCGAATACCGCTACCGTGGCGAGACCTATATGACGCGACTGAATTACGACCCGGGTGACCGGCTGCGCGTGCGTGTGGCGGTCACGCCTGCGGATTGAAACGCACCGGCCTCGGCCTTGTTGCACTGCATAAAACTTCCGTGCCATCATCCGGCCGTCCAGCTACCGTGCCGCCGATGAACTCGATCTTCCACACCGCCGACGTCCTGACCAGCGCCCGCATGGCTGCCGGCATGACCTCGCGTGCGCGCCGACCGGTTCCCTGCATTCCGGCCGGGTAAGCTGTCGATCACGCGCGTCACATGAACGACCAAGCCCGGCCCTCGCGCCGGGCTTTTTGTTTTCCGCCCAGGGGAAATCCGATGAGCCTCCGCCATTTTCTGACCACGCAGGACTGGTCTCGCACCGAACTCGATGCGCTGCTGGACGACGCCGCGCGGTTCAAGCGCTCACGCCACGGACAGCAGCTCGCCGGCAAGTCGATTGCCTTGCTGTTCTTCAACTCGTCGATGCGCACGCGCACCAGCTTCGAGCTCGGCGCGCACCAGCTGGGCGGCAAGGCGATCGTGCTCGCGCCGGGCAAGGATGCCTGGGGCATCGAGTTCGAGCCAGGTGCACTGATGGACGGCGAGGCCGAGGAGCACATCGCCGAGGTCGCGCGCGTGCTCTCGCGCTATGTCGACCTGATCGGCGTGCGTGCGTTTCCGAAGTTCAAGGACTGGGCCATCGACCGCGAGGACCGCGTGATCAAGGCCTTCGCGAAGTACTCCACGGTACCCGTCATCAACCTCGAGACGATCACGCATCCGTGCCAGGAACTCGCTCACGTCATGGCGCTGAAGGAGCGCTTCGGCAGCCTGCAGAACCGCAAGTATGTGCTGACCTGGACCTACCACCCGAAAGCGCTCAACACGGCCGTCGCGAACTCCGCGCTGCTGATCGCCACGCGCTTCGGCATGGACGTGACCCTGCTGTGTCCGACGCCGGAATACGCGCTCGACGAGCGCTACCTGCAGCTCGCCGCGCAGAACGTCGCCGAGAGCGGCGGCAGCCTGCGCGTCAGCCATGACATCGAATCAGCCTATCGTGGGGCCGATGTCGTATACGCGAAGAGCTGGGGCGCATTGCCGTACTTCGGCCGCTGGGAGGATGAAAAGCCCATCCGCGACGCGCATCGCCATTTCATCGTCGACGAAGCGAAGATGGCCCTCACCAACCATGGCGTGTTCAGCCATTGCCTGCCCCTGCGCCGCAACATCAAGGCCACGGATGCCGTGATGGACTCGCCGGCCTGCATCGCCATCGACGAGGCGGAGAACCGCCTGCACGTGCAGAAGGCGGTGATGGCGGCGCTCGTTGCACAGGGCGTGACGAGCCGGGATGCGGGGCCGGGGACCGGAACCCCGGGGCTCGGCTGAATGTTTCACTGATGATTTAACTTACACTTTTATCTTCGGAGTTCGACAACATGTCGCCGCAATCCGCTTCTCCGGGTCCCGGGTCCTCGGTCTCCGGGCCCGGCCCCAAGGACATCGTCCTCGCCTTCTCGGGCGGTCTCGATACCAGCTTCTGCATTCCGTGGCTCAGGGAACGCGGCTGGCGCGTGCACACGGTGTTTGCCGATACCGGCGGTGTGGATGCCGAGGAGCGTGCGTTCATCAAGGCGCGTGCGGCCGAGCTCGGTGCCGCCTCGCATGTCACGGTCGATGGAGGCCCGGCGATCTGGAACGGTTTCGTGAAGCCCTTCGTCTGGGCGGGTGAAGGCTACCAGGGCCAGTATCCGTTGCTCGTTTCCGACCGTTATCTGATCGTCGAGGCGACGCTGGAACGCTGCCGGCAGCTCGGCACGCGAGCCGTAGCCCATGGCTGCACCGGCATGGGCAACGACCAGGTGCGCTTCGATCTGGCCGTGAAGGCGCTCGGCGATTACGAGATCGTCGCGCCGATCCGCGAGATCCAGCGCGACCACAAGGAAGTGCGTGCCTACGAGCAGCATTACCTCGAGGAACGCGGTTTCGGCGTGCGTGCCAGGCAGAAGAGCTACACGATCAACGAGAACCTACTCGGCGTGACCATGTCTGGCGGCGAGATCGACCGCTGGGAGGCGCCGGGCGAGGGCGCGCGCGGCTGGTGCGCGCCGCGCGCGGCGTGGCCGGATGCGCCGCTGCGTGCGACGCTCGCGTTCGAGAGCGGCGAGGCCGTCGCACTCAACGGCGAGCGGCTCGCCGGGCACGTCATCCTCGCCAGACTCAATGCACTGTTCGCCGCGTACGGCGTCGGCCGTGGCCTGTATACCGGCGACACGACCATCGGCCTGAAGGGCCGTATCGTGTTCGAGGCGCCGGGCCTCGTCACCCTGCTCACCTCGCATCGCGCGCTCGAGGAGGCCGTCCTGTCGCGCCATCAGAATCGCTTCAAGCCGGACGTGGCGCGCAAGTGGATCGAGCTGGTCTATGAAGGCTTCTTCCACGACCCGCTGAAGACCGATCTCGAAGCCTTTCTCGCCTCGAGCCAGCGCTGCGTGAACGGCGAGGTCACGGTCGAGACGGCCGGCGGCAGCGTCTACGCCGTGGCGGTGAAGTCACCGCACATCCTCAATGCCAAGGGGGCGACCTATGCGCAGTCTGCCGACTGGGGCGTGGCCGAGGCCGAGGGCTTCATTCGTCTGTACGGCATGAGCACGACGCTGTGGGCCGAGGTCAACCGCCAGGCCGGAGGCGGGGTGGCGTGAGCACGGCGCTCGACACCACGCTGCGCCATCTCGCGGCGCTGGTCGCTTTCGACACGCAGAATCCGCCGCGTGCGATCGGCACCGGCGGGATCTTCGACTACCTGCGAACGCAACTTCCCGGTTTCGCGCACACGCTGACCGACCACGGTGCCGGTGCGGTCAGCCTGCTCAGCGTGCGCGGGCATCCCAAATTGCTGTTCAACGTGCATCTCGATACGGTGCCGGCCACGCCGACCTGGACGCGCAACCCGTACGAGCTGCTCGTCACGCAGCACCGCGCCATCGGCCTCGGTGCCTGCGACATCAAGGGGGCGGCTGCCGCGCTGCTGACCGCCGCACAGGTTGGCGATGGCGATTGTGCGTTCCTGTTCACGAGCGACGAGGAAGCCAACGACGCGCGCTGCGTTCCGGCCTTTCTCGCGCGGCCGCAGTCGTTCGAGGCCGTGATCGTCGCCGAGCCGACGCGCGCCGAGGCCGTGCTCGCGCATCGCGGTATCAGCTCGGTGCGCCTGCGCTTCGCGGGGCGCGCCGGGCATGCTTCCGGCGACAATGCGCTGGCTGACAGTGCGCTGCATCAGGCGGTGATCTGGGGCGCGCGAGCGCTCGACGTGGTCACCGGCCATGCCGATCAGCGTTTCGGTGGGCTCACCGGTCTGCGTTTCAACATCGGCCGTGTCGAGGGCGGCATCAAGGCCAATGTGATCGCGCCGTCGGCCGAGGTGCGCTTCGGCTTCCGCCCGCTGCCGTCGATGAGCACCGATGCGCTGCTCGAAACCTTCCGCGCCTGCGGCGAGACGGTGCCGGCTGAATTCGAGGAGACCTTCCGCGGCCCTCCGCTGCCGGCGGGAGACATCGCCGCGGCCGAAGCACGCCGGCTCGCCGCGCGCGATCTCGCCGACTGGCTCGGCCTGCCGATCGGCAATGCCGTCGATTTCTGGACCGAGGCTTCGCTGTTCTCGGCGGCCGGACTGACCGCGCTGGTCTGTGGTCCCGGCGACATCGCCCAGGCGCACACGGCCGACGAGTGGATCGCCCTCGACCAACTGCAACGCTACACGGACACCCTGATCAGGCTTTATGGACGCGCATAAGGAACTTCGCCAGACGATCATCCGGCTGCTCTCGAGCATGGCGAGCGCCAAGGAGATCCATCAGTACCTCAAGCGGTTCTCGCAGCTCGATGCGAAGCGCTTCGCCGTGGTCAAGGTCGGTGGTGCCGTGCTGCGCGACGATCTCGAAGCGCTGACCTCGTCGCTCGCCTTCCTGCAGCAGGTCGGCCTGACGCCGATCGTCGTGCACGGTGCGGGCCCGCAGCTCGACGTCGAGCTGTCGGCCGCGGGCATCGTCAAGCAGACCGTCGATGGCCTGCGCGTGACCTCGCCCGAGGCGCTGGCAATCGTGCGCAGCGTGTTCCAGGGCGAGAACCTGAAGCTCGTCGAGGCGCTGCAGTCGATCGACGCGCGCGCGACCTCGATCACCGGTGGCGTGTTCGAGGCCGATTACCTCGACCGCGATCGCTATGGGCTGGTCGGCCAGGTGCGCGCCGTGAACCTGGCACCGATCGAGGCTAGCTTGAAAGCGGGCTCGATCCCGGTCATCGCCAGCCTCGGCGAGACGCCGGGCGGACAGATCCTCAACGTCAATGCGGACTTCGCCGCGAACGAGCTGGTCAAGGTGCTGCAGCCTTACAAGATCATCTTCCTGACCGGCACAGGTGGCCTGCTCGACGGCGAAGGACGGGTGATCGACTCGATCAACCTCTCGACCGAATACGCCCATCTGATGGCGCAACCGTGGCTGCACTCCGGCATGCGCCTCAAGATCGAACAGATCAAGGACCTGCTCGACGACCTGCCACTGACGTCGTCGGTATCGATCACGCGACCCGCGGAACTTGCCAAGGAACTGTTCACGCACAAGGGCTCCGGCACGCTGGTGCGGCGCGGCGAGCGCGTGCTGCGCTTCGACGGCTGGAGCGACGTGGACCGCGAGCGCCTGCGTGCGCTGATCGAATCGAGCTTCGGCAGGCGCCTCGTCGATGATTACTTCGAGCGTACGCGGCTCCAACGCGCCTACGTCAGCGAGAACTACCGCGCCGCGGTGATCCTGACCGAGGAGGACGGCATCACCTATCTCGACAAGTTCGCCGTGCTCGACGATGCGCAGGGCGAGGGCCTGGGCCGTGCGGCCTGGCAGGTGATGCGCGAGGAGACGCCCCGCCTGTTCTGGCGGTCGCGACACGGCAATACGATCAATCACTTCTACTACGCCGAATCCGATGGCTGCTACAAGCAGGAGAAATGGAAGGTGTTCTGGTATGGCCTTGGCGGCTTCGACGAGATCGCGCGCTGTGTCGAGCACTGCCGCACGCGCCCGGCCACGCTGATCGATCGCTGAGCACGCGGGAGCGGACATGGCACAGACGAAGAAGACTCTCGGCATCGTCGGCGCGCGCGGTCACACCGGCGCGGAACTGATCCGGCTGATCGCGGGGCATCCGGATCTCGAGCTTGCCTTCGTGTCCTCACGCGAGCTGGCGGGCAGGCCGGTCCGCGAGACGCTAGCCGATTTCCCGGGGGATCTCGCCTACGAGAACCTCGCTGCCGAAGCGGTCGCCGCGCGCGGCGCGGATGCCGTCGTGCTGGCCCTGCCGAACGGCAAGTGCGCGCCGTGGGTCGAGGCGCTCGACCGTGCACGGCCGCAGACGGTCATCGTCGACCTCTCCGCGGACCATCGCTTCGATGCGCGCTGGTATTACGGCCTGCCGGAACTGACCCGTGCGCGTGCCGCAGGGCAGCGGCGAATCAGCAATCCGGGTTGCTACGCGACCGCGATGCAGCTCGCGATCGCGCCGCTGAAGGATCATCTCGCCGCGCCGCCGGCCTGCTTTGGCGTATCCGGTTATTCGGGGGCCGGTACCACGCCGTCGGATCGCAACGATCCGGCTAAACTGCACGACAATCTGATGCCATATTCGCTCGTCGATCACGTCCACGAGCGCGAGGTGACGCGTCAGCTCGGCATGCCGGTCGAGTTCATGCCGCACGTCGCGCCGCACTTCCGCGGCATCATCCTGACGGTGAATCTGTGGTTGCAACGGCCGGCGACGAGCGAGGCATTGCAGGCCGACTACCGGGCGTTCTACGCGGGCGAGCCGCTGGTGCGGATCGTCGAGGAAGCGCCGTGGGTCAGCCGCATTGCGGGCCGGCATCACTGCGAGATCGGCGGCTTCGCGGTCGCACCGGGCGGCAAGCGGGTGGTCGTCGTCGCCACCCTCGACAATCTTCTGAAGGGCGCGGCGACCCAGGCGTTGCAGAACCTGAATCTCGCGCTCGGTTTCCCCGAGATGGCCGGCATCCCGCTCGACGATAGCGGGATCGGAGCGGAGGACGCCGCATGAGCGGGCCTCGCGGCGCGTCCGGCATGGAGGACATGGCATGAGCGGTCTGCTCTGGCAGAAGTCCGGCGTGCGCGTTGACGAGCGCATCATGCGTTTCCTCGCCGGCGACGATGTGATCCTCGACCGCGAACTGTTCCTGCACGACATCGCCGCGAGTCAGGCGCATGTCGAGGGCCTCGCGCGGATTGGCGTCGTCAATGCGGTCGAGTGTACGGCGCTGGTGCGCGAACTCGCGGAACTCGCCGAAGATTTCCGCTGCGGACGCTTCGTGCTCGATGCGCGCCACGAGGATGGCCATTCGGCGATCGAAGCGCGCCTGACCGAACGCCTCGGTGACACTGGGCGGCGCGTGCATACTGGCCGCAGCCGCAACGACCAGGTGCTGGTCGCGAGTCGGCTATGGCTCAAGGCGAAACTTGGGGAACTCGCCGCAATTTGCCGCGCGATCGCTCGCGTCTGCCTCGACCGCGCGGCCGCCGAGGCGCTGCCGATGCCAGGCTATACGCATCTGCAGCGGGCGGTCGTCTCGTCCACCACGCTGTGGTTCGTCGGTTTCGCCGAGGCCTTCATCGACGACGCACGCCGCGCACTCGACACGCGTGCGCTGATCGACGCGAACCCGCTCGGCACGGCGGCCGGCTATGGCGTGAACCTGCCGCTGGATCGCGATTTCCTTACCGAGCGGCTCGGCTTCGCACGCCTGCAGGTATCGCCCGTCTACGCCCAGCTCTCGCGCGGCAAGTTCGAGATGGCCGCGCTCGAAGCGCTCAGCGCGGCGTCGCTCGATCTGCGTCGGCTCGCCTGGGATCTGAGCCTGTTCACGACCGCCGAATACGCCTTCGTCACGCTGCCGGCCGAGCACACGACCGGTTCGTCGATTATGCCGAACAAGCGCAATCCGGATGTCGTCGAGCTGATGCGCGCGAATCACGCGACAGTCGCCGCGGCGCGTGCGGAGATAGAGCATCTGCTGTCGCTGCCCTCGGGCTACCAGCGCGATCTGCAGTTCAGCAAGGGTCCGCTGATCCGCGGTTTCGCGCACGGTCTCGCCGCGCTCGAACTGCTGCCCGACCTGCTCGCGCGCTTCACCTGGAACGCGGATGCGCTGCGCATTGCCATCGAACCGTCGATGTATGCCACCGACGTTGCCATCGAGCAGGCCGCGGCCGGTGTGCCGTTCCGCGAGGCCTACCGGCGCGCGGCGGAAACCGCGAGCGAGGCTGGGGCAGGGCGCACGCCCGAGGCGAGCCTCGCCGCGCGCGTGTCGTTGGGCGGTGCGGCCGATCCGGGTCTCGACCGCCTCGAGGCACGCTGGCGTGCGCTGGACGAGGCCGCCCATGCCTGAGACGGCCTTCCCTCCGCAGCCGATCGCCGCGTGGCGTCGCGCGGTGCTCAAAGTCGGCAGCAGTCTGCTCGCCGCGGAAGGTGGTGGTCTGTCCACGCGCCATGCGCTGGGTCTCGCCGAGTTCGTCGCTGCCTGCCATCGTGCGGGGCGCGAGGTCGTGCTGGTCTCGTCCGGCGCGGTCGCGGCCGGGCGCGCGATCGTGCGCGGCAGCGCATCGGGTGCGGAACTCGCGGCACGCCAGGCGCTCGCCGCGCTCGGTCAGACGCAGATGGTCGCGCTCTGGCAACGCTTCTTCGATCGTCCGGTCGCGCAGGTGCTGCTGACCCACGACGACCTGCGCAACCGCCGGCGCTACCTCAATGCACGCGCCACGCTGCACGAGCTGCTCCGGCTCGGCGCGCTGCCGGTGGTCAACGAGAACGACACCGTCGCCGTCGATGAGCTGAAGCTCGGAGACAACGATAATCTCGCCGCGATCGTCGCGGCTCTGGTCGATGCGGACGTGCTGTTCATCGCGACCGACATCGACGGCCTGTACTCGGCCGATCCGCGCAGCGTCGCCGAGGCACGGCCGATCGCGATGGTCGAGGCCGTCACGCCCGCGGTGCTTGCGATGGCTGGCGGCGCGGGATCGAGCGTCGGTACCGGCGGCATGCGCACCAAGCTCGAAGCGGCGACGAAGGCGGCCGCGGCGGGCATCGAGACCTGCCTGTTCAATGGCACGCGTGCCGAGGTGCTGCGCGACCTGGCCGGTGACCGGCTCTGCGGCACGCGATTCCGTGCCGGCGCCGAACGCCTGCAGGCACGCAAGTACTGGCTGCGCCACGCGCCGGCCGCGGTCGGGCACATCGAGATCGATGCCGGTGCCGTGCGCGCGCTCGGCGCCGGCCGCGCCTCGCTCCTGCCAGGCGGCATCGTCGAGGTGCAGGGCGAGTTCATGCGCGGCGACTTGGTCGAGGTCGCCCGCCGCGAGCGAGATGGTCTGCGCCCGGTCGCGCGCGGCATCGTGCAGTACGGTGCGGCCGAGATCCGCCGCATCGCGCGCCGGCATACGCGCGAGATCGCCGAGCTGCTCGGATACAGCTACGGCGAAAACGTAATCCATCGAGACGATCTCGTCCTGCTCGCGACGAAGATACCGGCATGAGCGCCTCGATGCGCGAGATCGCCCAGGCCTGCAAGGCCGCGGCTGAGAGCGTTGCCCAGCTCGATGCGGCGACCAAGCGGTCTCTGCTGGAAAGCATGGCGGCGAATGTCGACGCCGAGGCGCCGGCGATCCTCGCGGCGAATGCCGAGGACATGGCCCGCGCAGCCGCGAACGGTCTTTCGACGGCGATGCTCGACCGGCTGCGGCTCGACGCTGGCCGCCTCGCCGCGATCGCGGCCGCGCTGCGCCATGTCGCCGCACTGCCCGATCCGGTTGGCCAGATCACGCGCCGCGAGACGCGCCCGAACGGACTCGCCATTGAGCGCGTGCGCGTGCCGCTCGGCGTCGTCGCGATGATCTACGAAGCGCGTCCGAACGTGACGGTGGATGCCGCGGCACTGTGTCTCAAGGCCGGCAATGGCGTGATCCTGCGCGGCGGTTCGGAAGCAATCCGCTCGAATCAGGCGCTCGCCGCTGCGCTGCACGCGGCGCTGGTCGCGCAGGGCGTGCCGGCCGCTGCCGTGGGCCTCGTCACCGATCTGCGCCGCGAGAGCATGGTCGAGCTGCTGCAGCTCAGCGACCTGATCGATCTCGCCATCCCGCGCGGCGGAGAAGGGCTGATCCGCTTCGTCACCGAGCACGCCCGCGTGCCGGTCATCAAGCACTACAAGGGCGTCTGCCATCTCTACGTCGATGCCGCGGCCGATCTCGATCTCGCGCTCAACCTGCTGATCGACGGCAAGACGACGCGCCCGGCAGTCTGCAATGCTCTCGAGACCCTGCTCGTGCACCGCGACGTCGCGGACGCGTTTCTGCCCAGGGCCGCGGCGGCATTGCGCGAGCGTGGCGTCGAGCTGCGCGGCTGCGCGCGCACGGCTGTGCACATTGCAGGGCTGGTGCCGGCGAGCGAGGACGACTACGCGGCCGAATTCCTCGACCAGATCCTCGCGATCCGCGTGGTGGATGATCTCGACGCGGCACTGGCTCACATCCGCCGTTTCGGCTCCGACCACACCGAGGTGATCGCCACGCGCGATCCCGCGGCAGCCGAGCGTTTCGTGCGCGGCCTGCGCACTGCGGTGCTGATGGTCAATGCCTCCTCGCGCTTCAGCGACGGCGGTGAGCTTGGACTTGGCGCCGAGATCGGTATCTCGACCACGCGTCTGCACGCCTACGGCCCGATGGGTGCCGAGTCGCTGACCATCGAGCGTTTCGTGGTGCGTGGCGAGGGCCAGGTGCGACATCCGCCTGGTGTTGCCGGCAGGCGCTGAGGCGGTCGCCACCGCTGACTAGGCGCGACAGCCCCCTGCGCAGAGGGGCACACGTATCGAGAGGCATGCCTCGCAGTCCCATCACACGAATGGGGGTAGGCCGATGAAGCGGCGAGGCACGCGGCTGTTCGCTATTCAGTCGGCGGTCAATTAACTCCATCGAACAAATGAATTGAAGGTTCTGGCAACGTGTATGGCCATGGGCCGTGTTGCAATGCTGCCCATTGCTTCAGCCGGAATCCGGCTCGGCTCGTCCTCGCAAAGCGACGGATGGCCAGGGTGCTGCGGGGCGGTTCCGAAGCAAGGAGCTTGCTATGGACGGATTCCTGCAATTCACCTCCAGCGACCGCTTGCTGGTTCTGGCGCCTCATCCGGATGACGAGAGCCTGGCCTGCGGTGGATTGATCCAGTACGCACTGGGCATCGGCGCTACGGTCAGCGCGGTGTTCGCCACCCATGGCGAATGCAGTACGTGGTCACAGCGCGTCGTCGAGCGGCGCTGGCGCATCGGAGCGGCCGATTGCGAACGCTGGGCCCGGCGGCGGCGCGACGAGGCGCTGCATGCGCTCGAGGAACTCGGTGGCCTCGCGGTCGACGCGCGCTTCCTGGGTTGGCCCGACCTCGGTCTCACCGAAGCACTGATCGGTGGACAGGCCGATGGATTGATCGCGGTGCTTGCCGGCGCCATCGCCAACGCGGCGCCGACCGTGATTGCGGCGCCGTCCGCACTGGATACCCATCCGGATCACAGTGCGCTCCGCGTATTGCTCGCTGCGGCGTTGCGCCGGACACGCCACCAGGACGTGGCCATTCTCGAATACGTCGTGCATGGCCGACCGGTGGCGGGCGGCATTCCGCTGCGCCTGACGCGTGACCAGCAGATCCGCAAGCTGGCCGCGGTGGACTGTCATACTTCGCAGATGGGATTCGGCCGGCACCGCCTGCATCGCTATGCACGCGGCAACGAGATTTTCGTGCCCGCGCCGCTTGTCGCCGCCCCATCGCATGCCGAACTGTTTACGCTTGGCATCAGCCGCTGGCTGCGCTGGTACGGCGCACGCCTGCTGCTCGCCGGCATCGGTCGGGAGGGCGAGGTGCGTACCGCGCAGGCGCGTCTCGGCCGGGGCGAAGGCACGGTCGCGTTGCGCGACAGCGGGGACGGCCGCTGGCTCGGCAACTGCGCGCTGACCATTCAGGGTGCGAGCGCCGTGCTCGATGGTGCCTGGCCGTGGGCGGATACGGTCGAGGCCTTCCTGAAGCTCGAACGATATCCGCGCGGCCCGGTCATTTTCGATGCGCTGGGCTGGCAGACGCCGCGGCTGAGCCGCGTCACCGACTTCACCGAGCTGCCGCCGGCGCGTGCCATGCAGGAGGGATAGCCGGTACGCGCGTACAGCATGGCCTGGGCGCACCGCGGTAGGGCCAACGCGCAATGCGCAATGCAGCCGACGACCAGCCGATGGTCGGCTGTGTCGAGGACTGGCGGCATCGGGAGCAGGCGCGGAGGCGACCCATCGTCGAGAAGGGCCACCTGCGCGATGTCGGCCCTTCATTCGCAATTCGCCGCTTTTCTTGCTGCATAGCAGCTTGCTCCGGTACCCGCATGGCGCCTTACTTGAGCCGCGTGTGCGCCGGAGGGGGAGCATGGGACCGAATACGGGGTTGCAGGAACCGGAGCCGCGGCCGTTCGTCGTGCCGTGCGCGAGACTGGGATTCGACGCGCCCTGGCGCTGGCTGCGCCTCGGATGGCGCGATCTGCGCCGGACGCCCGGCCTGAGCGCGATCTTCGGCGGCGCGATCATCGTCGTCAGCGCCGCGGTAGCGTGGCTCGCGTGGTCGCTCGGCCGCTTCGCATTGCTGGCGATGCTGCTCTCGGGATTCGTGTTCGTCGCGCCGCTGATCGGCGTCGGGCTCTACTGCGTCAGCCGTGGACTCGCCAGAGGACGCGAACCGCGTCTCGCCGATTCGTTCGTGCTCGCACGGCGCGTGGTCGGGCAGGCGGCGGTGTTCGCCCTGGCGCAGATGGTGATCCTGCTGGTCTGGTCGCGGGCCGGCATGATGATCGGCGCGTTCTTCCCGGTCCAGGAAGGCGATACGCGCAGTCTCTTCGAATTCCTCGCGATCGGCTCGGCCGTAGGTTCGGTATTCGCCACCTTCACCTTTGCCGTGGCAGCGCTCTCGCTGCCGATGATCGCCGACCGCGACGTGGACATGATCACCGCCTGCGTATCGAGCATCCACGCCGTCCTGCGCAACAAGCGCGTGATGCTGCTCTGGGGCGTGATCATCTCGGTGCTGACCGCCATCGGCTTCCTCACTGCCTTCCTCGGCCTCGGCCTCGTCATGCCCTGGCTCGCCTATGCCACCTGGCACGCTTACAGCGAAACGCTCGATGCCTCGATCTGGCCGGCGTTCGAGTGATACGGGTGCGGGTCGGCCGCGCCGACAGAACCAATGGCTGGCGCTCGACCGCGATGCAGACGACGGCCGCGACGCCGCACCATGAGCCCGGCCTGGGTATACAGCCGATACACGCGCTGGTGGTTCACGCGATGCCCCTCGCGGTCGAGCAGCCGATGCACACGCCGATGGCCGAACCGCCGCCGCTCTGCGGCCAGCGCGACCATCCGTTCCCGCACCTATCCTCCATCCGCACTAATGGGTAACGCAGCACGCTGCGCGAGATGCCGGGCAGTCCGCACGCACGGCGTTGTGGAATCGGTGTCTTCGCCCGCCTCAGCGCGACCGCGTCACGTCGCGCGTGCGGGCCTGGCGTTGTCCTCGCACGACGACCTTCAGCGCGTCGTTGTCGAGCATCATCTCGGCCAGCGATTTATTCAGATTCACGTTCCCGGCTTCAGACTCTTGCTGCTTCCTGGCATCAGTCACGTCCATGCCGCCGAAGTCCCGGGGCCAGCGGTAGAACGGCGCGTCCGGGAACCCGTGCTGGCGGCACAAGCCCTTGATCGGCGTCCCGGCATCCGCGTGCTTCGGAAACCCAATGATCTGTTCATCTGTGTATCGCTTCTTCATGTCCGTTTTCATTCCAAGGGGCGGACTTTACTAAGTCGCAGACGGTCCTGTTTACGGAGAGCAGGTCAGTGTTCCGAAGAACAATCTTGGTGGCGTCGGTACACGCGAATGTGCTCCAGGCACTGGGCCCGTCATGTTTCTCTGAACTGAATGACGGGCGAGATGCCGCTGGTCATAAAGCGGAAATGCCCCCGACGGCAATTGGCATCTCTGCGCTTTATTGGAGACTGACACTAGAGTTGTGCAGCTGGCAGGGAAGCAATACGGCTACGCTGCGAAACGACGTCGGCCTGAATGAATTTTCAAGTTCCAGTCCGCTCGAACCGCCGTTCCCCGGATGCCACGATGCCACAGTCCTGCCAGCCTCGGGTGCGGTAGAACGCCTCTGCCCGGGTGCCGGGCGCGGTGGACAGCCAGATGGGTCGTTGGGCGTGTTGCTCCAGCCAGGCCAGGAGCCTGTCGTGGAGCGCTGAGCCATAGCCACGCCCCTCATGCGCTGGATCCACGAAAAGTGCCCAGACGTTCCCGCTGTTCAGGCCGAACGCAAAGCCCACGACTACCGAGTCCAACTCAACCACCCAGCCGCAGCCATTGGCAAGCGCCTCTTCATAGTCGGCGGCGGTAATGCGATCAGGCGAAGAAAGCGCATTCTCAAGCACCGAAATACGGACGCGGTGCATTGCTGGAACGTCGTCTACGGTTGCCTCTCGGATTTGCATTCTAGGCCCTAACGACTGAATTCCACGGTCCACCCGCTCCGGATGGGTCTACTGCAGCGACAACTCGATCATTAGTCTAGCGCACGAGGGAGCCCATGATCCTGCGCGACACCTGTCTAAGCGGCGTGAACCCACAAGAACTGTTTTGAGCTGAGGCAGCCCGAGGGCGAGTGGAGCCAGGTTCGAATGTAATTAACCTCGATGTAGCTAAAGACATGGACCCTGACCTTCTCGGGTGTAGCGAGGCGCTCGCTGCAGATTGTCACGACATCGAGGTTACGATCTCAGCTGAGCTGCCCCGGATTTCGCGGAGTTTGCCGAAGGCAATGGAAGACATTCGGCAATTCGATTTGAAGGTCTAATGGAGAGATGAGGCGGCTCTGGCCACGGCAAAGGGCGGCGACCGATTCCGACCGTTATGGCAGGCTGGCATGGCACCGGCGGCCGGAGTTCTGCGTGGGCGAGCGGACTTCGGACAAGAAAAAGGGCCCGGAAATCATCCGGGCCCTTGCAGTTGGTGGAGGCGGCGGGAATTGAACCCGCGTCCGAAGGCCCTACGTCCTCGGCGCTACATGCTTATCTCGCTGTTCGGTCTCGTCTGCGGCAACACAACGAGCGAAGCGCACCGCAGAACCAGCGTGTTTTGGTTTAGTCCTTGGTCGACGCGCGGCAGCCGGGACGATCCTGTGATGATGACCCTACGCCACGAGCACAGGCACAAGTGGTTTCGGGGCTAGGCCTTAAGCGGCCAGAGCGTAGACGTCGTCGTTGGCGTCTGATTGTTTGCCACACGGATTAACGAGGAAGGTGACGCCCTCGGCATGCTCCAAGCGATTTCGTGACCCCCGTCGAAGCCGATCGCCCCCGGGGAACCGTTGTCGCCGGGCGAGTATATGGGGCGGCTCGCGCGATGTTCAAGGAACACGGTTCGTGCGGTTCATCGGAAGGGACGGCCATGGTCCGCCATGTGGTCAGAGGCTATCCGGCGGCCGCCATGCGGCGTTTCGTTCAGTGCTTGCCCAGACTGCGCGCGGCGCGCCTGCAGATGTAGGCCGTCGCGGGCGAAGAAGACTCGGCTCGCCAGCGGGCGAGCAGGGTTCGTAGCCAGTCCGGGCACGTCTTACCGGCATCGTTCAGCCAGTTGGCGACCGAGTCCTGCACGTAGCGCTCGGGATCGGCACGCAGCGGCTCGAGCAGCGGCAGCCCGCGTTCGGGCTCGCGTTTCAGGAGGTCGATGTGCGCGCTCCAGACGCCGCGCGGGCGCGTGGCTTCGCTCGCGAAACGGCGCAGGTTGGGTGCGGGCGATGAAACCCACGGGACGAGGGCCGCGATGGCCGCATCGGGGTCTTCGAGGATCCAGGGCCGCAGGGCCATCCAGGCCCACTCGCGCACGCCGAAATGCGCGTCGTCGGCGAAAGGACGGATCGCCTCGAGTCGCCTGGCGAAGCCATCGGCCGGCTGCCGCATTGCCATGCAGGCAGCCCAGCCGCGCAGCGTGTCGGAACGCGCGGCGGCGAAGCGGGCGAGGGCATCCGTTCCGCCATGCCGCCAGGCGACCTCTGCCGCGAACGTCATGCGCCGGCTGATGCCCAGCGTGGCCGCGTTCCGCAGTTGCTCCAGTGTCGTTTCCGGCAGATCGGGCAGCGCATGCCGCATCAATGCCGCGAAATCGACTGCGAGGCATTCGGTGAGGTTCACCGACTCGATCAGGCCGCGATCGAGCGCCTCGCGCACCTCGGCAGGCACGCGTGCGAGCGTGGCCGCCCCCTTGCGCGAAGGCGAGGGCAGATTCATGCGTCGCGGTTGTGGGCACGCAGCGCGCGCTGCTTCTCGCGGTTCCAGTCGCGGTCCTTGGCGGCCTCGCGCTTGTCGTGTTCCTGCTTGCCGCGTGCCAGGCCGATCTCGACCTTGACGCGGTTGTCCTTCCAGTACATCGCGGTCGGGATCAGCGTATGGCCCTTGCGCTCGACGGCGCCGACGAGCTTGTCGATCTCGGCGCGGTGCAGCAGCAGCTTGCGCGTGCGGCGGTCCTCGGGCACGACATGCGTGGAGGCTGAGATCAGCGGCGTGATCTGCGCGCCGAACAGATAGATCTCGCCATCCTTGACCAGGGCATAGGCGTCGCCGAAGTTCACGCGGCCCGCGCGCAGGCTCTTGACCTCCCAGCCCTGCAGCGCGATGCCGGCCTCGAAGCGCTCGTCGATGTGGTATTCGAAGCGTGCGCGCTTGTTGAGTGCGATCGTGCCGGAGCCGTTCTTTTCGTTGTCTTTCTTCTTCGCCATGTCCGTTAGAATGGAGCCCATTCCTCTTGCGACGTCGCCACCGGCCGCAAGGCCGGGCGGAACGCCGGTGCCGCCTTGATCCAGATCCGCCGCAGTGCGCTCGTGCGCTACAGCCCCGAGCAGATGTTCGACCTCGTCAACGGGATCGAAGCATATCCGAAGCGCTTTCCGTGGTGCGCCGGCGCGGTCGTGCTCGAAGCGACGGAAACCTCGATGACCGCACGGCTCGACCTGCGCATCGCCGGCATGACGCAGAGTTTCTCCACGCGCAACGAGCTGGAGCGCCCGGAACGCATCGTCATGCATCTGGTCGGCGGCCCGCTGCGCACGCTCGAAGGCGTCTGGACCTTCACCGCCCTCGGTGATGCCGGGTGCAAGGTCTCGCTCACGCTCGACTTCGAATATGCCGGCAAGCTGGTCGGCTCGGCGTTGCGGCTGGGCTTCCAGGGCATCGCCGATCGCATGGTCGATGATTTCTGTCGTGAGGCAGCGCGTACCTATGGCTGAGACGATCCGCGTCGAGGTGGCCTACGCGGAACCGGAGCAGCAGTTCCTCGGCAGTGTTGAGCTGCCGGCGGGTGCGACCGTGTGCATGGCTATCGAGGCGAGTGGCCTGCGCGCCGCCTTTCCCGCCGTCGAGATCGCAGCGGATCGGCTCGGAATCTGGAATCGTCCCGCCGGCCCCGACACGCGCCTGCGCGATGGCGACCGGGTGGAGATCTACCGCCCGCTCAAGATCGATCCGAAGGACATCCGCCGACGCCGCGCCCGCGCCGCGCGCTAGGCTCCGGCCTCAGCCGTTCTTTCTTTTCTTCTCGTCGGGGCGCTTCTCGTCGGGATATTCCAGACGGTACTTGCGCGCATCCTTGATGAGGTGTTGCGGATCCTCGGCGAAGTAATCGCCCTCGATGCGCGCCAGCGAGTCGCCTTCGAAGAACAGGGTCAGGGTCTTGCTCTGCATCTTGCCACCGCGGCGCTGGATCGACGAGACGTAATCCCAGCGCGACTGTTCGAACGGCGAGCTGACCGAGGGCGTGCCGATGGCCAGCAGCACCTGGCGCTTGCTCATGCCGGGCTTCAACTGGTCGACGGAGCGCTTGTCGAGCAGGTTGCCTTGCTGGACGTCCAGCTTGTAGACCGCGCCACAGCCGGTCACGAGGGCGGTGCCGGACAGGACGAGGAACGCACGCGCGAGGAACTTCATCGACAGGAAAGTCCGGATCGGAAGCGAGACGGCGGATGATACACTAGCGCCCGTCCGGCGTGGCTTAAGGCAAGACAACGGGAGGCGGCATGGAATCACAGGATCTGCGCAAACTCGGGTTGAAGGTCACGCATCCGCGCATGCGGATCCTCGAGATCCTCGAAGCCGCCCGCGGGCGGCACATGACCGCCGAGGACATCTACCGCGAGCTGATCTCGCAAGAGGACGACATCGGCCTCGCCACGGTCTATCGCGTCCTCACCCAGTTCGAAACCGCCGGGCTCGTCGTCAAGCACAATTTCGAGAGCGGACAGGCAGTGTACGAGATCGACCGCGGTCGTCATCACGATCACATGGTCGACATCGAGTCCGGGCGCATCATCGAGTTCTATAGCGAGGAGATCGAGCGCCTGCAGCAGGACATCGCCGACAAGCATGGCTTCGTGATCGAGGAGCACAGCCTCGTGCTCTACGTACGGCCGAAGAAAAAGAAGGCTTGAACGGTACGACGGCGGGTCGCTGCGACTTGCCGAAACTTGACGGCTTCAACGCGTAACCGCACGAAAGCCCAGGCGGGCTGCGTTCCATCACCTGCGATTAATTTCCGCACTGGCATCTAGCAACTGGATACACAGTCCAGGAGATCGCCATGAACGCGAACGAGAAGTCGCAGGCCCAGTTCGGGCATGAGGATACCGGCCACGGGACGACCGGTGCGGCAGAGCACGACACCACAGCATCTTCCGACGACCGGAACGAAACGACGACCGCTGCGAACGAGCCCGGTGGCGGCGGCACGCGTGCTGCGGCCCGCGAGTTCGGGGACGCGCTGGGGCGGGTTTGGTCGGAGGCCCGGCAGACCCTGCATGACGTCGGCGATGCCTGGCGCCAGCATGGCAAGAGTGCCCAGGAGGAAATGCGCTCGGCCGCCAGCGAGACCCGCGAGACGCTCGGCGAGGCGTATGCCGACATGGGTGAACTCGGTGGCGAACTCGCCGATGACGCGCGTGAATTGGGCCGTGCGGTGAGTGCCGACGTGTCCCGCTACGTGAGGCGCAATCCGATGCGTTCGCTGGCGATTGCCGTGGCCGCCGGTGCACTGGTGGCCTATATGCTGCGCGGACGCGCCTCCTGAGGTGCGCGATGTCTGATGGAGCTGCCCGGGAGGTGCCCGATACCGACGAGCGCCTGCCGGGCCTGGTCGGCCGCTGGCTTCGCGAACTGGGCGAAACCGTCGTTGCCGCGGCCGACCTGATCCTGGCCGAGACGCGTCTGGCGAAGATCGCGGCACGTCGTGCCCTTCTATGGGGCGGTCTGTCCTTCGTCCTGGCGTTGTTCGTGCTCGGTTGTGCCGGCATGGCCCTGCTGCTCGCGCTCGCCACCGTGACCGGCTCACTGACAACCGCCGTGGCTTTGCTGGCGGCCATCGCGGTACTGGCCTGTACGGCAGCGGCACTGCTGACCTGGCGTGCGGTCCGGGCAATGAGCTTTGCCCGGACCCGCGCTCACTTTGCGGTACTCATGACGCGGAGCAGGGCGGATGAAGAAGCCGGGTCTGGCTGAGGCGCGTGCCGGCGTCGAGGCGGCGTCCGCACGACTCGGCGCCGATCTCTTGCGTGTACGGCAAGACGGCGATCGCTTGCGTCGAGGCATTGCCGACGTGGCACCGGGCGCGATCGTCGCTCTGGGATTCGGTGCGGGGTTCCTGTTCACGGTGCTGCCGCGCCGGCTGCGCATGGCGGCACTGATCGGTGTCGCCGATCTCGCGATGGGCCGTCTGCCGCGATTGCTCGGCATGCTGGCCAAGGGTCACGCATGACGCCACCTCCGCCGCGAACGCGCTGGCGCTGGCAATGGCAGTGGGGTGAGGGCGGGCCGGCGCTCGAGGTCCCGCCACTCACGACCTTGGCAGCGGGTCCGCGCAGCCGCCAGTTCACGTTGCTGGCCTCGTTGCGCTTCGCGGCGCTCTGGCTCGCCCTGCTGGCTACGTTGTGGACCTGCCGTGCGGCAAGTGGCGTGGTCCTGCCGATGGTGTTTGCCGTATTCATCGCGCTGTCGCTGAACCCGGTCGTGATCAGCCTGTCCCGGCCGTATGTGCCGCGTGCGCTGGTGGCCGCCATCGTCGTTGCCATCGGCATCGTGCTGCTGGCTTCATTGGTCGCCTGGATCGCCGTTCCGGCGCGGCACTGGTTCGAACAGGCGCCGGAAGCCCTGCGCTCGCTGACACCCAAGCTGCGCGGCATGACGCGCCAGATCGAGGCGGCGGGCCGTGCCACCCAGTCCCTGATCGGGCTCGGCGCGCCATCCGGCGAGCACGTCGCTTCCCAACCTTCCACGCCGGTGCTGTTCGATGTCTGGGCCGCGCTGAGCGCGACGCCACGCCTGCTCGCGGAGATCTTCGCGACGGTGCTTCTGGCCTATTTCTTCCTCGTATTCGGCAACGATCTCCTGCGCAAGGCTGTGGACCTGTCGCCCTCGCTGGACCGCAAGCGCACCACCATCGACATCGTGCGCCTCGCCCAGCGCGAGATGTCGCGTT
>CAYYHP010000010.1:0-32396 GCA_964471815.1 uncultured Rhodanobacteraceae bacterium | reverse complement strand
CCTGACCAACCGTAGCGGGGCACGCGTGCTGGCCGTGCTGTCGGTCGATGGCGTCAACGCGATCAGCGGCGAGACGGCGAGTCCCGACCAGTCGGGCTATGTACTCGATCCGTACGAAAGCACCGACATCGCTGGCTGGCGCAAGAGCATGAACGAGATCGCCGCGTTCGAATTCACCACGCTCGACGATTCCTACGCCGCCCGCACCGGCCGGCCGAACAACGTCGGCGTGATCGGTGTGGCGGTGTTCCGCGAGCGCCCGAAGCCGGTGATCTATCGCGATGCGGAAATCGCCCGGCGCGAGGGCGCCGATGGCCGTGACCGCGCCACGCCGGCGCCGTCCGGCGCGCCCGCCGAGCCGATGAGCACGGCGCCCGCCGACAGCGCCTCGGCGGCCGGCAAGCGCGCACTGGCGGGAGCGGCCGAACCGATGCCGCAGAAGGAGAAATCGCTCGGCACCGGCCATGGCCGCCGCGAGACGAGTTCGATCACGTACACGGACTTCGAGCGCGAGAGCAGCCGGCCGTACGAGGTCGTCTCCGTCTGGTACGACAGCCGCACGAACCTCGTCGCACGCGGCATCATCCCGCGCCCGCCGCGGCACGATCCGCAGCCGTTCCCGGAAGGCTTCGTGCCGGATCCGCCGGCACACCGCTGATCCATCCACCGATTCGTCCACCAACTGTGCAGCCGCCCGCAGCGCAGGCGGCTGCCGCGCGCTAAGGTGACGGCAGGCCATCGTGGGTTCCTTGCCATGCGTCTGCCGTTCTGCGTCCTGTCCATTCTTCTGCTCGGCAGCGGTGCCGTCGCCGCTCCGTATCGCCTCTCCTCATCGACCACGGACCGGCTGCTCGCCATGGTGCCCGGCGAACGGGCGGTGCTGACCGGCTTCCCGCTCGATGCGGCGACCACGGCCACCGTCGAGTTCGAGCGCATCGACGTCTATGCCAGCGGCACGCGTCTCGTCGCGGTCACGCCAGAGGGTGAGTTCGAGCTGCCGAGGAGCCGCCTGCACTTCTTTCTCGGCCATCCGGTCGGCGGCAAGGGCAATCTCGGCCTGAGTCTCGATCCGCTGGCCGGCACGCTCGAGGCGACCGTGCGCGGCAGCGGCGGCGATTTCAGCCTCGTCGGCCGGCGGCAGTCCGATGGCTGGGATCTCTCTGCCGAACCGCTGCGCCAGGCAACGCCGGACGGCACGCCGCTCGATTTCCGATGCGGACAGGACGAGCTGCCCGAATCACCGCTCGCCAAGGCGCTCGCGAAGGTTTCGACGCCCGCCGCACCGGATGGCTTCAGCGGCCCGCTGCGTCAGGCCGTGGTCGCGGTCGATACCGATGGCGAGTTCGTGAACCAGACGACCTTCGCCGGCAATACCACGACCGCGACGAACTGGATCGCAGGCCTGTTCCTGCAGATGAACGTGCTCTACGAGACCGATCTGAACCTGCGGCTTCTGCAGGGTACGACCTTCTTCAACCTGGATGCGGCCAGCGATCCGTATTCGGTCACCGGCTCACCGGTCGGCACGACGCACCTCAACGAATTCGGCAACTACTGGGCCGCGAACCGCTCGCGCGTGTTCCGGCACTTCGCGATTCTGCTCTCGGGCAAGTCCACGTCGCCGAATTCCGGCTCCGGCATCGCCTGGATCAACGCCTATTGCCGCAAGCCATCGAGCGGCGGCAGCTACAGCGTGAACCAGGTGTTCACCTTCAGCGGCAACCAGCCGAAGGACAGCGCTCCGTTGGTTGCGCACGAACTCGGCCACAACTTCGGCTCGCCGCATACGCATTGCGACTACGACGGCAACGGCGCGAACGGCGTGCAGCCACTGGATACGTGTTACAGCGCCGAATCCGGCTGCTATTCGGGCGCCACGGCCTGCCCCGGCAGCACCGATGGCGGCAAGGG
The DNA here is from genome assembly GCA_964471815.1 of uncultured Rhodanobacteraceae bacterium. GTDB lineage: Bacteria > Pseudomonadota > Gammaproteobacteria > Xanthomonadales > Rhodanobacteraceae > Tahibacter. Next base: position 30,485 of record CAYYHP010000010.1, on the reverse strand, counting down.
CACACTGATGAGCTACTGCCACATCAACGGCTGCGGGCAGAATTCCTACAAGCTCGATTACACGAGCCAGCCCACCAACCCCGTCGCGAACCGCATGAACAACGGTATCGCGGCGAACTTCAGCACCTGCATCGATCGCGTGTTCGCCGACGGCGGCGAGTGAGCGGCGAGGCCGCTCAGCTGCGCATCAGCGTGGACTTGCCGAACAGGCTCTCGACCAGATCGACGGCGAGCTTCGCGGTCTGGTTGCGCTTGTCATAGGCCGGATTGAGCTCGACGATGTCGAGTGAGGCGAGTCGGCCGGTGTCGGCGATCATCTCCATGCACAGCTGCGCCTCGCGGTAGTTAGGGCCGCCACGCACGCGCGTGCCGACGCCCGGCGCGATCGACGGATCGAGGAAGTCCACGTCGAAGCTCACGTGCAGGTGCGTGTCCGCGTCGAGCCCGTCGAGCGCCTCGTCCATCACGCGCTTCATGCCGATCTCGTCGATGTAGCGCATGTCGTAGATGTCGAGACCGACCTCGCTCACGAGGCGCTTCTCGCCGGCATCGACCGAACGGATACCGATCTGGCGGATCTCGTCGGCGTGCAGCGCCGGTGCCGGACCCGCGATCTGGACCAGCGCCTCGGGCCCATGCCCGCACAGGCAGGCGACCGGCATGCCGTGCACGTTGCCCGAGGGCGTGATGATGTTGGTGTTGAAGTCAGCATGCGCATCGAGCCAGAGCACGCGCAGCTTGCGACGGCGCGCGCGACAATGCCGGGCGACCGCGGCGATCGAGCCGATCGCGAGGCAGTGATCGCCGCCGAGCAGGACCGGCAGACGGTCGAGGGCGAGTTCCACGCCCACCGCATCGAGCACCGCGCGGTTCCAGGCGAGCACTTCGGGCAGGTGCCGATAGCCGCCATGCGGCGGCTGCCACGGGTTCACGGGGCCGGCGAGGTTGCCGCGGTCGGCGACCTCGAGGCCGCGCCCGGTCAGGGCCTGGGCGATGCCCGCGACGCGCAGCGCTTCCGGGCCCATCGAGGCGCCGCGATGGCCGGCGCCGATGTCGGTCGGCGCGCCGATCAGGGAAACAGGCGGGAAACGGCGCGTGGCCTCGGTATCGATCATCCGGTGTCTTCCTATGGGCTTTTCTCGATCGCGAGCCCGGCCTTCTGCCAGGCCTCGAAACTGCCTTCGAGCGCACGCGAGTGCACGTAGCCCGCCTGTTCGAGCGCCTGCCGGGCGATCCCGACGCGCCGGCCGCTGCGGCAATACAGGACGAACGCCTGATCCGGCCGGATGCCGGTCGAGGCGATGCGCGTGGCGATCTGGTCGTGCGGAATGTTCACCGCACCCGGGATATGGCCCTCGCGGAATTCGGCCTCGCTGCGCACATCGATGACCAGCGGCGCCTTGTGCTCAGACTGCCAGCGCGCGAGTTCGGTCGGCGTGAGCGCCGACTCCGACGCTACGGCAACGGCCGCGACGAGCAGCGCGGCAAGAACCGACAGACAACGATGAAACGCAGTACGCATGGTGCGATCCCCCTGGTTCGGCACACGGACGGAACGCCGCGGTTGCGAAGCGGCGCGCAGCATAGCGCCGGCCGGTGGCAGCCAGCCAGCGGCGCGCCGGTCAGGTCTCGAGACCGTGGAGCAGTGCCGCGAGTGTCTCGCCGATCTGCACGCACAGCGCCGCCAGCGGCGGCCGCGATCCGGCCGCGACCTCGCGCCAGGCGCAGACTGCCGCATCCGCCGCACGCGCCGGCCGGCCGATGCCCTCGTCATAGCCGTAGATCGGTGCGGAACCGGCAAGCCGGTGCACGAGATGCTGCAGTTCCGTGAGCGCCGTCTCGTCGCCCGCACACACGGCGGTCCACGCGCGGCGTAGATCACGTGCCTTGTCCGGGAAGCTCGCCCGGTAGCGCTCGCGGAGGGCTTCGAAACGTTCCATGTCGTCCCGGCGGATAGACGGACGGCCCGCCGATGCGGGCGTCGCGATGGTGCCGGCAGAGGGACTTGAACCCCCGACCTACCGCTTACAAGGCGGTTGCTCTACCAACTGAGCTATGCCGGCGCGGCGCGCATTCTGGCAGCGCCGCGCCAGGCGGGCAAATCGTCCGCCCCCAGCGTGCGGCGCCGGTTCAGGCGAAGTCGTTGGCGAGCACGAGACGGTAACGTGCGCGTCCCTCGCGCAGCCGGTCGAGCGCCTCGTTGACCCGGCTCATCGGCAGCACCTCGACCTGTGGGGCGATCGCATGACGTGCGCAGAACTCGAGCATCGTCGCGACCGTCGCCGGCCGGCCGAGCGGCGAGCCCGATACCTGCTTCTGTCCGCCGATCAGGCCGAACGCCGGTAGCGCGACCGGTTCGAGCACCGCGCCGACGAAATGCAGGCGCCCCTTCGGCGCGAGCGCGGCGAGCAGCAGCGGCCAGTCGAGCGCGACGTTGACCGTGACCAGGATGAAATCGAAGTGCCCGGCGAGAGCCTTGATCGCACGGCCGTCGCGGCTCGCGACGACACGATGCGCGCCGAGCGCGAGCGCCTCGTCGCGCTTGGATTCGCTCGACGTGAACGCGGTGACCTCGCAGCCCCAGGCACGCAGGAACTTCACGGCCATGTGGCCGAGTCCGCCGATGCCGACCACGGCGACGCGATCGGTCGGACGGATGCCGAATTCGACGACCGGACTGAACACCGTGATGCCGCCGCAGAACAGCGGTCCGCTCGATTCGGCCGGTAGCGCCTCGGGTAGCGGAATCGCCCAGGCCCAGTGCGCGCGGACGCGCTCGGCGAAGCCGCCGTGATGGCCGACGATGGCCTCCACACTCTGCCCGCACAGATGGAGATCACCGCCGGTGCACGACGCGCAGTGCATGCAGCTCGCCGTGAACCAGCCGACCCCGACACGCTCGCCGGGCCGGCGTCCCTTGACCTGGTCGCCGACCGCGACGATGCGGCCAACCGCCTCGTGACCCGGCACCAGCGGATAGCGGCTGCGGCCCCAGTCGTCGTCGAGCATCGACAGGTCGGAATGACAGATCCCGCAATACTCGACCGCGACCTCGACCTCCTCGGGACCGAGCGGGCCGGCATCGTAGGCGAACAGTTCGAGCGGCGCGCGCGCGGCACGCGCGGCGTAGGCACGGATCGTGGTGTTCATGGCAAGCATCCCCGATGGCTGGACAACGGGATGCTACGCTGCCAAAGCGCGCGTGAAAGCGCCATCACGCCGTGATGATCGATTCATCGGTGCCACGCGGACGACCCCGGCCACGCCGCAGCGGCGCGGCTTCGTGGAGCATGAGAATCTCAGTCCGACGCTCGCGCCGGCCGCAGGCGTGCCGCGACGAATGCTGCGATCGGGATGGCCACCACCGCGGCGATCGCGAACCAGCGCGGATGCGGGATCATCAGCAGGTTGGCGATCGTGGCGGCGAGCACCACCGCGCCGACGATGGTCGAATACAGCAGCGGCCGCGTGCGTGCCACAGACGCCGCGACCAGGCCGCCGACGAATGTGGCGACGACCCACGCGGCCAGCACGAACAGCAAGGCACCGACCGGCAGGCCCTGCACATATGCCTGCAGCTGATCCGGGTTCGTGAAGTCGAGACCCTCCGGCACCGGATAGACCATGTGCCCGAGCGCCTCGATCAGGCCGACCAGCACGAAGGCGGCGAGCACGCCCGCGACGATGGCAAGCAGGTTGCGGATGTAGGGCTGCATGGCAACTCCGCGAAAGGCAGCGATCCAGCGCCGGATGGCGAACCGGCATCACCCGGTGGCCGGGATGGATCGTGCCAGCCGGGCGGGAGCTGCCGATCGAACCGGCCCATGCAGACACGGGTGATCTGCGAGCACCAGCGGCCACGACGCCGCGGGCGACGATGCGCCGGCGCGCCATGCTCGACAAGTGCCGATCGTGACCGCGATCGCCTGAATCGGCGGCTCAGAAGCAGGTGGCCGCCTGCTCGTGCAGATCGCTCGCATGCAGCAGGCTGCGCCACTCCACCGGACGCTCGGGATCGGCGGCATAGTCGATCCAGTACACCGGCAGTTCCTCCGAGCGCTGCACCAGTTCCGGCTTGAAGCCCTGCGCGGCGATCTCGGCACGCCGGCGCTCGGCATTACTCTGATCGCGGAACAGGCCGAGCGAGATGGTGTTCTGCTGATCGCCCGCGGTGACCACGTAGTAGTCACGCACGCCCTTGGACGACAGCTGGCGTGCGATCGCGAGTGCCTGCTCGCGAGTGGGCAGCGCCGGCAGGAAGACCCAGTAGCCGCGCGGCTGAGTCGCGCGCACCTCGCGGAACTGGATGCGCTCGACCAGCGGCGTGAGCCGGTTCATCGCGCGGCGCATGTCGGCCTGGGTCGGAAACGGGCCGAGGCTCACGCAGCGCTCGCGACGGATCTCGGCATCGCTGGGCGGCGCGGTGGCGAGTTCGGCGGTGCTCGCCGCCTCGCCGCGCTCGCGCTCGGCAAGCAGGACCAAGGCCGGCACCCCGGGATCGGTCGCCGGCGGATCGGCGCTCACCGGCGCCGGCGTGAGGACGAGCCAGGCGCCGACGCCGATGTTCAGCGCCAGCAGCAGCAGGAACAGCACACGCACGAACATGCGGCAGGAGGCTCGGCAACGGGACGCGCCAATTCTACCCGCAGCCCGTGGCAGGCCAGCGTGACGGCGACCGGGCGCGGACGGCGTGCAACACGGTTCAGACTCCGGCCCCGGCGAGTGTGACGAGGCCACGCAGGACCAGATCGGCTTCGAGGCGCGCCGGCACGCGCAGCAGCGGCAGGAGTGCCGCCGCACCACCACCGGCGAGCACGAGCGCCGGTCGGCCGCCGAGGCGTCCTGCGGTCTCGGCATGGAAACGCTCGATCAGCGCCGTGGCGGCGAGCCAGCAGCCCGAGCGCACGGCGCTGCCGGTCGCGGCCGCGAACGGTTCGATCGTCTCGCGGCTGTCGGCGACCAGCCGCGCCGTGGCGCCGAGCAGCGCCTGCTGCATCAGCGTCGGACTCGGCGCGATCAGGCCACCGAGATGCGTGCCATCGGCGGCCAGCGCATCGAGCGTGAGTGCAGTACCGACACCGGCCAGCACGGTCGGTCCTGGCACCGTCGCGTGCAGTGCGACCAGACCGAGGAAGCGGTCCACGCCGAGCTTTTCCGGCTCCGCATAGGCACTGGTCACGCCGCAGGCCGCCGCGCGACTGCGCACGAATTCCGGCTCGCTGCCGCGATCGCAGACGGTCTGTGCGAGCTCGGCCTCGAGGCGGTCACGCGCGACCGAGGCGATCAGGGTGCGCGCGCCGCGCGGCAACCCGGCCCAGACCCTCTCGAGCTGCGGGCGCAATGGCTGGGCGTGATCGACCGGTGCGCCGGGCAGCAGGCTGGTGCCGTCCCACCAGGCCCACTTGAGCCGCGTGTTGCCGAGATCGACGAGCAGCATCAGGTCTCCCGGACCGACACGTCGGCGCTGTCGAACGTCAGCATCCCGGCGCCGCTCTGCACGCAGAGCGCGCCGCGTGCGTCCACGCCCGCACCGACGCCCTCGCGCACGCCCTGCGCCGTGAGCACGCGCAAGGGCTGGCCGCGCAGCAGATCGGCCTTTTCGAACGCCGCGCGGAACGGGGCGAAACCGTGCGCGACGAATTCGTCGAGGGCCTCGATCAGATGACCGATCAGCGCCGCTGCGAAACGGTGCCGGCCGGGCGGTTCGGCCGTGATCCCGTGCAGATCGGCCACCGGCTGATCGATCGCGACGCACAGCGCCGGCGGCAGACGGAGGTTCACGCCGATGCCGATGACCGCATGGCATGGCCCGAGGAATTCGCCGCCGAGCTCGACCAGGATGCCGGCGAGCTTGCGCCCATCGGCGAGCACGTCGTTCGGCCACTTCAGGCCGCAGCCGCGCGCACCGCAGGCCGCCAGCGCGCGCATCAGCGCGACGCCCACGGCGAGGCTCAGGCCGGACAGTCCGGCCATGCCGCCATCGAAACGCTTGAGCAGCGACAGATACAGGTTCCCGCCCGGCGGCGAGGCCCACGCGCGCCCGCGCCGGCCGCGTCCGGCGGTCTGTCGCTCGGCGAAGCACAGGCTGAGATCCGGCAGGCCTGCCGCACGGCGCAGCAGCTCGCTGCTGGTCGAGTCGGTCTCCCAGCGCACGTCAAGCGTGCCGAGCCGCGCCCGGATGCCGGCCGGCAGCTCCGTCCGCAGGCGGTCTGCGTCGAGCAGTTCGAGCGGCCAGGCCAGGCGGTAGCCGCGCCCGGTCACCGTCTCGACGGGCAGACCGAGCGCGCGCAACGCCTCGATCTGTTTCCAGACCGCCGCACGCGTCACGCCGAAACGCGCGGCGAGCGCCGCACCGGAATGCGGCGCGCCATCGGCGAGCAGGGTGGTCAGTGCAGGCTGATCCATCGCGCCATCTTCGCATGCGGCCGCGATGCCGGGGCGATGCGCGGGACGTCGCGTGATGCCGCATCCGCCGCATTACGACCGGCACGGACTTCGCTGATCACGTCACGACTCGCCACTGCTCCGCATCCGCCGCATGCGACCGGTACGGATGCCGTCGCGCCTGCAACGACGTCCATCCGGGTGCGCGGACCGCGGTGCCGCGGTCCGGCGAGCCTGCGCGCGCTCCGCTGCACGCGCGGCGGATTCCGGATCTCGCGCTACAGGAGCTTCGTGCCGAGCGGAACGGGCCTGTCGGGCACGCACAGCACCACTTCTCCGGCCTCGTTGTGGAAGCCGGTCACCAGACACTCGGACATCACCAGCCCGATCTGCTTGCACGGAAAGTTGACCACGGCCACGACGAGCTTGCCGACCAGTTCCGCCGGTTGATAGAGGTGCGTGATCTGGGCACTCGACTTCCTGATCCCGATCTCCGCGCCGAAATCGACCTGCAGGATGTAGGCGGGTTTCCGCGCCTGCGGAAAGGGGGCCGCACTCAGGATGCGGCCGACCCTGAGTTCGACCCGAACGAATTCGTCCCAGGTGATGGTGTTCAACGGGGTTTCCTCCAATCGCCGTGTCCTGCGTGCGAACGGTAGCGGCCGGCGGCTTATCGGGCCTGAACCGGCCCGCACGGACGGCCCGGCTCACCCTGCGCGCAGCACCGCCAGCGCGACCAAGACGAGGAAGATCGCGAACACGCGGCGCAGGGCCATGCCGGAGAGCGCATGGGCGAGGCGCGCGCCGGCCGGCGCGAGCAGGATCGAGGTGAGCGCGATGCCGGCCGCCGCGGGCAGGTAGACGAAGCCGGCACTCCCGGCCGGCAGGCCCGCGGCAGCGCCCTGTCCGCCGATGACGAAACCCAGCGCGCTGGCGAGTGCGATCGCGAAGCCGCAGGCCGCCGAGGTGCCGACCGCACGCACCGGCGCGACGCCGAGCCAGACCAGGAGCGGCACGGTCATGCTGCCGCCGCCGATGCCGACCACCGCCGAGATCGCGCCGATGCCGCTCCCGGCCGCGGTCAATCGCCAGCCGCGCGGCACCGCCGTGCCGCTGCCATCACCGCGCACGCCACCGAAGCCGAGCTGCGCGGCGGCGATCAGGCAATAGCCGGCCACGCAGAAGCGCAACACGCCGCCGGGCAGGCGGCTCGCGAGCTGCGCACCGGCCAGCCCCCCGACGAGCATGCCCGGCGCGAGCGCCTTCACGGTCGGCCACAGCACGCTGCCACGCCGCCAGTGCGCACGCGTCGAGGACAGCGACGTCAGCACGATGCTCGCAACGGAACTCGCCAAGGCGACGTGCATGACGTGCTCGGACGGGAAGCCGCGCAACGGCAGCAGCCAGGCGAGCGCGGCGACGATCACCATGCCGCCGCCGACGCCTAGCAGGCCGGCCAGCAGTCCGGCCGCTGCGCCTAAGCCGAGGTAGATCGCGAAATCCAGCAGCATGCACAGGCTCCGTAGGGCGCGGCACGGTTCGTGGGACTGTAGGGAAACCCGCTTCCTTCACGTTTCCCGAGTCGCGAGTCCGGCGCAGAGCCGGGCCCGCTCCCGTCGCATCCGGCATGGGCCTGCGCGATGCGCGGGCGATCCTTCCCCGGACCGCACTCACAGGGTGTTTTCGACCGTTTGTTAGAATTGGCCGCGATGGTAAAGCTTCGCTTCCCGTTATCGACGCGACACCTGCGGCACGGACTCGCCGCGATTGCCCTCGGCGTGTTCGCGCCCTGCGTGCATGCGGCCGACCGCGGGCACCAGCGCGAGCAGTTCAGCCAGGCCCTCGATGCGGCCCGGCACGGGCGCGACTGGAAAGCCTTCGCGCTCGATCTCGCCGATTATCCGCTCTACCCGTGGCTCGGCGAGACCGAACTCGTGCGCCGGCTCGACAAGCTCGAGCGCAAGGACGTCGAGGCCTTCCTCACCACCTGGCCCGGTACGCTCGCCGCGCAGGACCTGCGCGAGGCCTATCTCGGTCGGCTCGCCGCGCAGGGCCAGTGGTCCGATTTCCTCGCGCTGTACGTCGATTCGCCGCGCCGCGATCTGCAGTGCCACGCGCTCAGCGCGCGGCTCGCCGGTGGCGCGAAGCTCGACTTCGACCGTGATCTCGCCGCGCTCTGGCAATCCGCCGGAGCCCTGCCGCCGGCCTGCGATGCGATGCTCGATCGTGCCCTCGATCAGGGTGCGATCGACACCATGCGCCTCTGGCAACGCATCGAACGTGCCCGCGATGCCGGCCAGCCGGCCGCGATCGAACCGCTGATCGCACGCCTGCCGGCCGGCGACCGTCCGGCCGCACAGCGCACGGCCGCGGCGTTGCGCGATCCCGCCACGACGCTGAAACAGGCGGCCGGCTGGCCGGACGACGAGCGCCATCGCGCAGCCGCACTGGCCGGCGTGGTGCGCCTGGCGCATCGCGACAGCGATGCCGCGGAGACCGTCTGGCCGAAACTCGACGCGCACTTCCACTTCACCGAGAAGCAGCGTCATCGCGTCGCGGCCGTGGTCGCAGTCGATCGTGCGGCCTCGTTCGCACCGGATGCCGCCGCACGACTCGCCGCCCTGCCCGCGGCCGCACAGGACGACCGCACGCGCGAATGGCGCGTACGGCTCGCGCTGGCCGCGATGGACTGGTCCGGCGCACTTGCCGCGCTCGATGCGCTTTCAACCGAGCAGCAGGCCGATCCCGAATGGCGCTACCTGCGCGCCCGCGTGCTGACCAAACTCGACCGTCGTGCCGAAGCCGAGCCGCTGTTCGCCGCGCTTGCTGGCGAAGCCGGCTACTTCAGTTTCCTCTCCGCCGACTGGCTGGAACGCCCCTACGCGATCTGCCCGCTGCAGCCCGCCGGCGAGCGGCAGGCCGGGTCCGCGCCGTTCGTCGCCCAGGGCGAACTCGAACGCGCCTTCGAGTGGTTCGCGCTCGATCGCCTGCCGGAGGCGCGCCGCGCCTGGGATTTCGCCTACGCGAAGCTCACGGCGGACCAGCGCCGCCTCGCGCTCGATCTCGCCTACCGCGAAGGCTGGTACGACCGCGCGGTGTATCACCTCAACAAGGGCGATGAACTGAAGCTCTACGAGATGCGCTTCCCGCTCGCGCGCGAGACGCAGGTGCGACGCGAATCCACGGCCGCCGGCCTCGATCCGGCCTGGACCTACGCGATCATCCGTGCCGAAAGTGCATGGACTACCGATGCGCGTTCCGCCGCGAACGCCTACGGCCTGATGCAGCTCCTGCCCTCGACCGCAGCCAAGCTTGCCAAGACCGAAGGCATCCCCTACGCGCGCGCCGAGGATCTGTTCCATCCGGACACGAACATCGCGCTCGGCGCGCGCTATCTCGCCACGATGGCCGGTCGGCATGGCGGCTCGCCGTGGCTCGCGAGCGCCGCCTACAACGCCGGCGCGACGCCGGTCGCGCGCTGGCTCGCCGCACGCAGCCAGCTCGAGCCGGATCTGTTCATCGCGACGATCCCGTACCGCGAGACCCGCGAATACGTCGCCCGCGTGCTCGCCTACAGCGTGATCTACGACTGGCGGCTCAACGGCAAGGCCGTGGCGATGGGCGCGCGCATGCCGCGCGCCGGTCAGACCTATGCGCCACCCGGCGACGACACGCCACGCAAGGCGGTGGGCTGTCCGGCCGCACCGACGGCGACCACGACCGCAGCGGCTTCCGCACCGCCTGCACGCCGCGACGGCCGACCGTAGCGGGCGCACGATACGGGGATGGGCCTGCAACCGGTTGGAGATCCGTCCGGCAAGCACCGACATCGGCATCGGTGGTATCTACATCGACATCGACATCGACATCGGCATCGGCATCGGCATCGGATGGACATCGAATGCCTGTACAGTGCGTCCGCTGACGGATCGAACCATCGTCAAGAGGTCGCTGCCGGTCGGTGCGAGCGCATGCGGACCGCACTCACAGCAGTAGTCTGCTCCGCTGGGTGCGAACGAACCGCGCAGCGCTCGCCGAACGCGGTCGGACGCGGTGATGCACGCGAACGGAACACGCACCGCCACCCCGCCTGCCGTAGCGGTGGCTGGCATGAGGTCCGTGGCGCACGCGACGTGCGTTTCCCGGTGACTCGCCAGGCCGACGCTTTCCGCGCCTCGCACGGAGATCGAGCATGAGCACGCCAACTCTCGTCGTCCTCGGCGGCACCGGCTTCGTCGGCAGCCATCTCGTACCGACCCTGCATCGCGCCGGCTATCGCCTGATCCTGCTCTCGCGCAATCGCGCGCGACACCGCGACCTCGGCGTGCTGCCGAACGTGCGCATCGAGAATGCCGATGTCTACGACGCCGGCGTGCTCGCCCGCTGGCTCGACGGCGCGGACGCCGCGATCAACCTCGTGGGCATCCTCAACGAGCGCGGTACCGACGGGCGTGGCTTTCGCCGCGCGCATGTCGAACTCACCGCCGGCCTGCTCGACGCGTGCCGCGTCGCGGGCGTGCGACGCCTGCTGCAGATGAGCGCGCTGCGTGCCGGCGAGGGCCGCTCGCATTACCTCGCCACGCGCGGCGAAGCCGAGGCGCTCGTGAAGGCCTCGGGCCTCGACTGGACGCTGTGCCGGCCCTCGGTGATCTTCGGTCGCGGCGACGGCCTCTACTTCCGCTTCGCGCGATTGCTGCGGTTCGTGCCGGTGCTGCCACTCGCGCGCGCCGAGGCGCGTTTCGCGCCCGTGTATGTCGGCGACGTGGCCGAGGCCATGGTACGCAGCCTCGCCGACCGCGCGAGCATCGGCCGGACCTACGAACTCGGCGGCCCGCGCATCCAGACCCTTGCCGGGATCGTGCGCGAGACCGTGCGCTGGTGTGGCATGAAGCGCCTCATCGTGCCGCTGCCCGACCCGCTCGCACGCGTGCAGGCCGCGATCTTTGACCACGTCCCAGGCAAGCCGTTCTCGAGCGACAACTACCGCTCGCTGCTGCTCGACTCCATCCCCAGCCACGACGGCCTCGCCGCCCTCGGCATCCGCGCGACCTCGGCCGAAAACGTGATGCCGGGGATGCTGGGCAGGCGTTGAGGGCGCGCACCGAGCCGGCTTCCGCAGGCTCTAGGCATCATCAACCCTCACCCTATCCCCACCCTGACGCTCACACCGCGACAGCCGGCGCATACGGCTCGGGACAGGCGCGGGCCGGTTGTGCGGTCTCCATGAAGCTCACCGTGTCGAGGCCGTTGCCACAGAACACGTCGTACAGGCAGGCGAGTTCGACGGCTTCGACGGCGGGTTTGCCGAGGTGCATGGCTGCCATCGCGTAGTCGCGACCGGAACCGATCGCGAGAAAACGATCTTCGACTTCGGCCGGAACCGGCGATTTCGCGAATTTGAGCTGACGGACGAGGAACCGTTCGCTCGCTTCATCCCAGCGACGCTCGATCACGATGAGGTCGCAGGCACTTTCCCGGTTTCTCTGACATTGCGGAAAGGCCCCGTGATCCATGCCCCTCCTCACCCACTCCATCGTCTCGCAGCAGGCGGACTCGTCGCCCGATGCTCCGCACAGCACTTCGTAATGTTTCGAAAGCACGAAATGCCTGACCTTGGTTACCGTTCTCGGCAACCCTTCGCTCGTCGAGCGCTTGTCGGCGGCCAAGGTCTTTCCATCCCAAGCAATCACAGTCATTGGTCATATCCCCAGGCAGCGGCATTGCCGCACGTCGTGGGATTAATTTGCCATTATTGCCGCCGCTTGTGTTGAAATTTTAACAACTTTAATTTGATGAGGGCGCTTCCAGATAATGCCGAGCCTGCTGAAAAGCTTCTGATTCATCGATGAGCACGCCTGTCCTGGAATGATGACCAGCGACATGCGGCAGCATGGCTCACACCGGGCCCACGACTTATCGGGCCCAGCCACCACCGTTGCGCAAACGACCCTCATCGGCTAGACACGGTTGCCGGATCTCAGCCGGCGAGACGTGCGTGGCCGAGTCTGGCGTCGCGTTTCCTGCGGGAGCGGCGAGGACCGGCGCGGGACCATCCGGCCGGTGGGTGGCGGCGAACGATGCGGCGGCAGGGCAAAGGGGATGAGGCGCGCGATGCCAGGGATGCGGATGCATGGCCGGAACGTCCGGCGGAGCCGGACATGAACCCGGCGCCGGGCCTGTACGTGCATCGCGCGAGCCGCGCGGAATACCTCGCCGCGGCGCTCGCGCGGCATCTCGATGCGCAACGCCCGGCCAACCCGCTCGCCGCGCAGTGCGTGGTGGTCGCGCACCCGGGCCTCAAGCGCTGGCTGCTGCGCGAGTTCGCACTGCGCCGTGGCATCGATGGCCGGCCGGGCATCGCCGCGAATTTCGACATGCCGCTGCCCGGCGAATGGCTCGAGCGTCTGCTCGGCGAGGTGCTCGGCGTGCAGGCGATCGCCGTCGAACCGTATCGGCGCGCGGCGTTGCGCTGGCTGATCCACGAGTGCCTCGACACCGTCGCCGCGCCGGAACTCGCACGCTATCTCGAGGGCGCGGAAGCACCGCGCCGGCGCTTCCAGCTCGCCGACCATCTCGCCGGGCTGTACACGCGCTACCTCGTCTACCGGCGCGACTGGATCGCGGACTGGGAGCGCGGCGTGCCGACCGGCGCCGAGCCGGCCCCATGGCAGGCATTGCTGTGGCGCGAGGTACGCCGGCGCATCGAGCGCCCGCATCGTGCCGAGCGTGTCGGGCATCTCGTCGCGGCGCTCGCCGCGCAGCCGCCCGCCGAGACGTTGCCAGTGCATGTGTTCGGCGCGAGCCACCTACCGCCCGACGTGCTGGCGGCGGCCGAGGCGCTCGCACGCTCGGGGTCGGTGCATCTGTGGTTTCCCGATCCGTGCCGTGAGCACTGGTCGCTGATTCGTTCGCAGCGCAGTGTGCTCGCTGCGGGCGATGCCGCGGCGGCGCTGCATCTCGAAGTCGGCCATCCGCTCCTGGCCTCGCTCGGCGGCATCGCACGCCAGTTCTGCCAGGTGCTCGACGAGGTCGATGCACGCCTCGACGAGCGCGAGCGGCACGACGAGGACGAGACATTCGACCCGGCTGCACCGTTGCTCGCCCAGATACAGCAGAGCGTGCGGCTGCTCGATCCGGAGCCGGTGCGCGCCGACGTGCGCAGAGCGGCCGGCGAGATTCTCGCGAGCCTGCCGGCCACGCCGCAGAACCGGCAGGCACGCCGGCACGCGCTGACTGCGCTGCTCGCGCCGCTGCGCACAGATGCGAGCCTGCGCGTGCACGCCTGCCACACACGCCTGCGCGAGCTCGAAGTGCTGCGCGACGTGCTGCTGCGCCGCCTCGCCGAAGACGCGACGCTGGAACCGCGCGACATCGTGGTCATGGCGCCGGACATCGGCGCCTATGCGCCCTACCTGCCCGCCGTGTTCGGCGAGCCCGCGCGCTACCGTGACGATCCGCGCCACATTCCCTGGCACCTCGCCGACGTCGGCCTCGCTTCGGCGCATCCGCTGCTCGCCGCGTTCCGCGGCCTGCTCGACCTGCCGGAATGCCGGCTCTGCGTGAACGAGGTACTGGCCCTGCTCGACCTGCCGGCGATCGCGCGGCGGCTCGAACTCGGCGCGGCCGGCCGCGATGCGCTCGAACGCTGGCTCGGCCGCGTGCACGTGGCCTGGGGTCTGGATGGCACGATGAAGGCCGAGGCCGGCGCGGCGCCGGTCGAGACGCACAGCTTCGCCTTCGGACTCGACCGCCTGCTTGCCGGCTACGTGGTCGGCGACGACTGGGAAACTTCGCACGCTGGCGACGACGGTGCGGCGGCGCTGATCGACGGCATCCTGCCCGTCGATGGCGTATGCGGCAGCGAATCGACCGCGCTCGGTCAGCTCGACCGGCTGCTCGATCGCCTGCGCAGCCTGCGCAAGGCCATGCGTGGCGAGCGCACGGCCGCGGAATGGAGCCAGTGGTTCCGCGAGATGCTCGACGCGCTGTTCGCCGCCGACCCGGACGACGAGGCCGAAACCGCGGCGCTCGATGTCCTGCACCGACTCGCGGCGAACCTCGGCCGCGAGCCGCGCCTGGCCGGTGTCGAGCCGCGGCTCGCCTACACGGCGGTTCGCGAGGCGTTACGCCAGGCGCTCGACGAGGTGCCCGAGGAACAACCCTTCCTGCTCGGCGGCATGACCTTCTGCGGCCTGGTCCCGCAGCGCACGATCCCGTTCCGCGTGGTCTGCCTGATCGGCCTCAACGATGGCGAGTTCCCGCGCGCCACGGGCGATGGCGGCCTGAACCTGATGAACGCCCAGCCGCGCCGCGGCGATCGCGATCCGCGCCAGGAGGACCGTTACCTGTTCCTCGAGGCGCTGATGGCCGCGCGCGACACGCTGCATCTGAGTTACGTCGGCCAGGGCGCACAGGACGGCAAGCGTCGCAATCCGGCCACGCCGCTCGCCGAACTGCTGCAGTTCCTCGACGAGGCACACGGCATCGCACTCGAAACGGATCCGCCGGACCGGCCATGGCGGGTGTGTCATGCCCTGCAGCCGTTCGATGCACGCTACTTCGTCGCGCCGGGCGCCGACGGCCACGATCCGCGCTGGTTCAGCCATCATGCCGCGTATGGCGCACTCGGAGCGGGCGGCACGACGGCGCTGCCGCCTTTCGTGCGCCGCTGGGCGTCCGATCCGGCCGAGTTCCCGAAGCCGGAGGATGGGCCGCCCGTCGAGGTGGCGCTGCGCGAGCTGATCGCATTCTGGCGCGATCCGGCCCGCCACGTGCTCACGCGCGAACTGCGTCTTCACCTCGCGGCACTCGACGAGGGCGCGCTGAGCGACATCGAGCCCCTCGATGCCCGCGTGCCACGCATCGAGCGCGTCGAGGCGCGTCTGGTCGAACTCGCGCTGCGATGCGGTCATGCGACGATCCCGGAGCGTCCGCCCGCCTGGCTCGCAACATCGGGCCTGCTCGCGGCGGGCGTGCTCGGCGAGCTCGCCTACACGGCGGTGCGCGCGCGGGCGCTCGCCTTGCTCGAGGCGGCGCGCCGGCTTCCGGCCTTCTCCGGTCCGGCGTGTGTGGAACCGGTCGCCATCGCCCTGCCGCTCGCCGATTCACTGCACCTCACCGGCAGCCTGACGCGCTGCTACCGTGCCGGCGATGCGGGCCTCTGGCTGTTCGCCATGCGCGCGTCGGACAGGTCGGCCAGCTTCCGTGAGCTGCTGCCGTTCTACATCGAGTGGGCCTGTCTCAGGCTGAGCCTCGCCGGATCGCAGGCGGCCGATCTCGACTTTCTCGAATGCCACGAGAGTAGACGGCGCTACGTCGGCCGTTCCGCCGCGATCGTGGGTGCGATCCGCCGCCAGCCGCCCGCGCGGCTCCAGGATGGCCTCGGGCGGCTGCTGCGCTGGTATCTCGCCGCACGCCACGCGCCGCTTCCGTTCTTCCCGCAGACGGCGTGGAGCTTCGTGAGCACCGAGGACGGTGCGAAGAAGGCCGCCTCGACCTGGTCCGGCAGCGAGTTTGGTCCGGCCGGCGAATGCAATTACGCGCCGGGCTACGCCGCCCTGCTCGCCCGCGCGAATCCGCCGCTGCGTATGGACGGAGAGGCGGTCGAAGTCGATCCCACCTTCGCGGCCATGGCGCTCGACCTGGCGCGCGTGCTGGATCCCGAGGGTGAAGTGCTGAAAGGCGTGCGGGCGCTGCGGAGCGTCGCATCGTGAGTGCCTGGGTCGATCCCGAACCGCTGGACTGGCGCGATCTGCCGCTCGCCGACCGCGCACTGCTCGAAGCGAGCGCCGGCACCGGCAAGACCTACAACATCGGCCTGATCTTCCTGCGCCTGCTGCTCGAAGGCGGCCTCGACGTGCGCCAGATCCTCGTCACCACGTTCACCGATGCGGCGGCGCAGGAACTGCGTGAGCGGTTGCGCTCGAGGCTCGTCGAGGCCGAGCGTTGGCTGCGCGAGCGCAGCCGCGATGCACCGTGCAGCGAGCCCATGCCCGGAAGTCTCGAGGACTGGCTCGCCGCGCGTTGTAGCGATGCCGCCGACGCACGCACGCTGCTGCGCCGCGTGCAGCTCGCCCAGATGGACTTCGACGGCGCGCCGATCGCGACGATCCATGCCTTCTGCCAACGTGTGCTGCGCGATTTCCCGTTCGCCAGCCGTGGCGATTTCCGCGGCGCCGAACTAGTCGACGAAGGCGATCTGCTGCGCGAGTGTTTCGAGGATTTCTGGCGATGCCGCTATCTCGCCGCGACACCCTCGCCGCTCGAACTCGAGGCAGTCGTGGAGAAAGGCCCCGATGCGCTGTTCCGCGATCTCAAGCCGCTGTTCGCGCAGGCGGAGCTGAAGTTGATCGAGCCGGACTTGCAACCGCTGTACGACGCGCTCGACGGGCTGTCGGTCGTGGAATCCCAGGAGACGATGCGCGCCTGGATCGACGAGGCGAGACACTTCAGACGCGACAATGCCGCCCTGAGATCGCGCCTTCGCGAACTCGCCGAGGCAGCGACCACCGGCCACGCGGCCGACAGGGTCACGGCGCTCGCTGCGCTGGCCGGCAGCATCGGTGACGACAACCTCGGCAAGCAGCTCACCGCGGACGGAATGGCCGCGATCGCCGGACACGGCCTGTTCGCCGATCTGTGCACTGCGGCACGCCTCGCCAGGAATGCGGCCGGTGCGGTACGCGGCCGCGTGCTCGCCGAAGCCTACCGGTTCTGCCGTGACGAGATGCCCCGGCGCGCGGCGCGGCGCGGGCTCTCGACCTACGGCATGCTCATCGCGCGCGTGCACGCCGGTCTGGCCGGTGCGCACGGCACGGCACTCGCCGATGCTTTGTTCGCGGCCTATCCGGCCGCGCTGATCGACGAATTCCAGGATACCGATCCGCGTCAGTACGACATCTTCGACCGCATCTACCGCGATCGCGGCCTGCTGGTCATGATCGGCGATCCGAAGCAGGCGATCTACGGCTTTCGCGGCGGCGACGTCGCAGCCTACCTGCGCGCCCGCGAGGGCACGCCGGTGCGCCGCTCGATCGCGCGCAACTTCCGCTCGTCCGCGGCCTACGTCGCCGCGCTCAATGCGCTGTATGCGCTGGCCGGCGATGGCTTCGCGCACGCGGCGATCCGCTACGTGCCCGTCGCCGCGAGCGACCGGCTCACGGACACGCCGTACCGGCATGGCGGGCAGGCGGCGAGCCCGCTGGTGCTGCATGTCGTCGCGCCGTTGATTCGGGAAAACGGCAAGCCGGACGTCGGATCGACGAGCAACGAACCGCGCCTGCTCGCATTGTGCGCGGACCGCATCGCCGGCCTGCTCAACGATCCGCATGCGCGCCTCGGCGAGCGCCGCGTGCGGCCCGGCGACATCGCCGTGCTGTTGCCGACCAACCGCGCGATCCGCGCGCTGCGCGAGCAACTCGTCGCGCGTGGCGTGCCATGCATCGGCAACGGGCGCGGCAACGTGTTCGCCACGGAGGTCGCGCGCGAGCTGCAGCTCGTCCTGCACGCGGCGTTGCAGCCCGGCGACGAAGCGGCCGTGCGCGCGGCGCTCGCCACGCAGCTGCTCGGTGTCGATCTCGAGGGCCTCGTGCGGCTCGGCACCGATGCCGCCGCCTGGGAGCGCGAGCTCGAGCGCTTCGCCGACTGGCGCGAGATCTGGCGGCGGCGCGGCATCCTCGCCGTGATCGAGGCGCTGATGGCCGCAGCCGCGCCGCGCCTGATCGCGTGTGCCGAAGGCGAGCGCTGGCTGACCGACCTGCGCCATCTCGGCGAGCTGCTCGCGGCCGAGGCGGCGGCGTTGTACGGGCCGGCCGAGCTGTACGCGTGGTATGCGCGGACCCGCGCGATGGCCGCGGACGAGGAGACACCATCCGAGGAGCGCCAACTGCGCCTCGAGAGCGAGGCCGCGCGCGTGCAGCTCGTCACCCTGCATGCGAGCAAGGGCCTCGAATACCCGATCGTGTTCTTGCCGCTCGCCTGGCGCACGACATCGCGCAGCGGTCCCTTCCGGCCGCGCTCTGCACCGTGTCATGACGCGCAAGGACGGCGCGTGATGGATCTCGGTTCGGCGGATTTCGAGGCAAATCTCACGCGCCATTTCCGCGAGGATCTCGAGGAACGGCTGCGGCAGTGCTATGTCGCGCTGACCCGCGCCACGCATGCCTGCCATCTATTCTGGCTCGATCTAGACGGCGCCGAGCGCAGGGAGATCGAGGACTGGGCGACGCCTGCGCTCGGCCATCTGCTCGATCGTGCGCGCCAGACGCTCGCCGAACGCGGCCTGGGCGGCGATTACGAGACCCTGGGCGCGGCCGTGCCCGGACTCGAGGTGCATCGCGAGACGCCCGGCGCACCCGTCGTGTTCGCGCTGGAGGCCATGCCCGTGCCGCCACGCGTGGCGTGCGGACCGCTGCCGGCCCCGCGTCGATCGTATTGGCTGCACAGTTTCAGCGGCCTCGTGCGCGGCGCGCGCCAGGCCAGTGAACCGGAACACGCCGCATCCGACGAGGCGACCCCGACGGCCGCGCTGCTGGCCGCACTCGCCGACGACGGCACGACGGTCGCCGCGATCGAGCCCGTCCTCGCCGAACTCGATGCATTGCGCGGTCCGCGCTTCGGCGATGCGGTTCATGGCGTGTTCGAGCACGCCGCACCCGGCGTGGTCTGGCCCGTGCAGCGCGGCCTGCTCGAGGCGCAGCTCGCCCTGCAGGCGATCCAGCCGCCCGACGATCAGCGCGAGCGACTGCTCGCAGCGATCGGGCGCATGGTCGAACGCGTGCGCACGGCCGATCTCGGCGGTGGCCTGCGCCTGGGGGCGCTCGCGGCCCCGAGACGCGTCGCGGAGTTCGAGTTCCAGTTCGCCGTGGAGCGCGGCAGCCTCGCTGCGCTGCGCCGGATCTGCGCTGCGCACGGCGGCGCCGGCGTCGTGCCCGAGACGCTCGGCGATGCGGCACTGAACGGGCTGATGAAGGGCTACATCGACCTCGTCTTCGAGTGGGACGGCCGCTATCACGTGCTCGACTACAAGACCAACCGGCTCGGCGCGCGCCTGGCCGACTACCGCGCAACCGCGCTCGACGCGGCGATGGACGCGCACCACTATCGCCTGCAGGCACTGCTCTACAGCGTCGCGCTGCACCGCTACCTGCGTCAGCGGGTGCCGGACTATCGCGCCGAGCGCCACCTCGGCGCGAGCTGGTACTTGTTCGTGCGCGCGGCCGGCGTGGACGGCGATGCCGGCATCTGGCGCGGCACCTGGCCGGTCGCGCTGATCGAGGCGCTCGATGCCGGCTTCGCGGGCGGCTGGGAGCAGGCCGCATGATGCCCGACGAGGCCAGCGTTTCCGGCATGCCGGCCGCGAGCGTGCCGCGCGATCTCGACGAGGCCCTGGCGCGCTGGGTGCTGCGGCACACCGGCTGCGCGCCGCTCGCGCGCGCGGCGCGCGCGGCGAGCCGCGCGGAAGGCGACGGCCACGTCTGCGTCGACCTCGACGATCCCGGCGACGGCGCACCGTTCACGAGCGCCGACTGCGCCACACTGCGCGCCAGCGCCTGGGTCGGCGACGGCAGCATGCCGACGCCGTTCGTGTTCACGGCCGACGGCCGCTTCTTCCTGTGGCGCAACTGGCAGCACGAGCAGGCGCTCGCCGTGCGGTTGCGGGCCCTGGCCGGCGCGCCCGACGTCGCGCTGCCGGATGGCATCGGCACGGATCTCGACCGACTGTTCGCCGGCATGCCGGCCGACAAGGTCTACTGGCAACGCGCGGCGATCGCCTGCGCGCTCGGCCGGTCTCTGTTCGTGCTGACCGGCGGGCCGGGCACCGGCAAGACCACGACGGTGCTGCGCCTGCTGCTGATGCTGCGCCGGCACGCCGCCGCGCTGGGGCTTCCGCCGGAACCGGCCATCGCACTCGCCGCGCCGACCGGCAAGGCCGCGCAGCGGCTCGGCGAAGCGCTGCGCGAGGGCGTCGCGCGCCTCGCCGGTACGCTCGATGCGACCTGGCAGCCAACGCTCGCGCGCGTGCCGGCCGCCACGCGCACGCTGCACGTGCTGCTCGGCTTCCAGCCCTGGGCCGATCGCTTCGCGCATGGTGCGCAACGGCCGCTCGCGGCCGACGTGGTGGTCGTCGACGAGGCCTCGATGGTCGATCTCGCGCTGATGCGCCGGCTCGTCGAGTCGCTGCGTCCCGGCGCGCGGCTGGTGCTGCTCGGCGACGCCGACCAACTCGCCTCGGTCGCGGCCGGTTCGGTGCTCGCCGACCTCGTCGCGGCCGCGCCGCGCAATGCGGTGCCAGCGGCGCATTCCGTCGCGCTCGCCGCGGTGCTGGACCCGCCGCTGCCGATCACTGCGACACCCGCACCGCTGGCCGGCAGCGTGCTCGCGCTGACTCACGTCTGGCGCAACGAGGGCCGCCTCAAGACCTGCATCGAGGCGCTGCGCCATGCCGATGCCGGCGTGCTCGCCGAGCTCGCCGCGGGCGGCGACGACGAGGTGCGCCTGCACCGCGTGGACTCAGCCGCGGCATTGCGTGCCCGCGTGCGCGCCTGGCTCGCGGCCGAGCCGCAAGCGGCTCTGCATGCGGCCCTGTTCGCCGGCACGCTCGAGCCCGGCGCCGCGCTCGCCCGCCTGCGCGAGAGTCAGGTGCTCTGCGCGCTGCGCGACGGACCGTTCGGCGCCTCCGGCCTGAACGCATTGATCGGCGCGCTGCTGCGCCAGCAGCACGGCGTGCCGGCGAATCTCGTCTGGTATCCCGGGCGGATCGTGGTCGTCACCCGCAACGACTACGCGCATGGCCTGTTCAACGGCGACATCGGCGTGGCCGTGCCGGGCCCGGGCGGGCTCCGGGTCTGGTTCGAGGGTCTCGATGGCGAAGGCCGGCCGATGCCGCGCAGTTTCTCGCCGCGCAGCCTGCCGGCCCACGAGGATGCGTTCGCGATCACCATCCACCGCAGTCAGGGTTCAGAGTACGCCGCGGTCGCCGTCGTGCTGCCGGCGGACCCGGCCAACCGCGTGCTCTCGCGTCAGCTCGTCTACACCGCGGTCTCGCGTGCGAAACGCCGTGCCGAGCTGTGGGGCCTGCCGGAGGTGCTGGACGCGGCCGTGGCGCGGGCGGTCGGCCGGCTCGGCACGCTGTCGGCACGCCTCGCGGGCGGCTGAGCGGCGGAGTGCACTCGCTCTCGGCTCAGTCCCGGTTCGCCGCCAGGCGCGGACGCAGGATGTCGCTGATCAGTACGGCGCAGGCCTCGACCTGACCGAGCGCGAGGCCGAGCCGCATGTCGCCGAGGGTCAGCACGGCCAGGATCAGCATGCCGCTGCAGTCGGGCGCCTTGGTGATCACGAGCTTGCCGCCCGCGCCATCGACCAGCACGTGATCGAGCGCGCCGGCCGACAGCTCGCGCAGCACGGTGTCGCCGAGCGCGACGAGCGAGCTCGACATTGCCGCGAACTTGCCGCTGTCCACGTCACGGCGCACCTCCTGGGCGAAGGGCCGGCCGTCGCGCAGGGTGAGCATGGCACCCGCGTAGCCGCCCTTGCCGACCAGCCGCCTGAGTTCCTGCGTGCACGACTCCTGTTCCCGGGTGATCAGGCCCATACGAGGTCTCCGGAAGCCGGGGCGCGACCGCCAAGGTCGAGCATGAGGAAGATCAGTTCGGCCAGCCGCACGATGTCAGCCTTGCGTCGCGCGTCCACGGTGCAGATCGGCGCGACCAGCCGGTGGCCGCGCAGCAGATCGAGGCAACGCGATTTCAGGGCGTCGTCCGCCCCCGGACTCTTGTTCGGGGCCAGCACGAACGGGAACTCGCGCAGCTCGCGCACATAGGTCTCGAGTGTTTCCTCGAGGCCGCGCAGGCCGTGCGGCGCGCTGGCGTCGACGAGCAGCACGATGCCGAGCAGTCCCTCGCGGATCACGTCGAACATGAAGCGGAAACGCGCCTGGCAGGGCAGGCCGTAGAGCAGCAGGCGGCCCTGCTCGCCAAGGCCGACTTCTCCGTAGTCGAGGGCGGCGGTCGTGGTCTGTTTGACATCGGCGAGATCGTCGGTGCAGCCGACGTCGGTCACGACCGGCGGGATGTCGCTGATCGCCGCGATGCAGGTCGATTTGCCGGCGTTGGGATCGCCGATGAAAGCCAGCTTGGCGGAGGTACGCATCATGTCCTGAAACCGAGTTTGCGGCCGACGAGATGAAAGATGAGCCGCCAGCCGGAATCGGCAGCGGGAGCGGGCCTTGCAGCTTCCGGCCGGTCGAGTGCATCCAGCGCGCGCAGCGCGTTAAGGCAGCGGCTCACCTCGGCGGGAGCGATGTCGCAGCGCTCCGCCAGTTCGCGCGCATCCAGTGCACTGCCGGACAGGGCTGCGAGCACGCGTATCCAGGCCGCGGGCCAGCTCTCGAAGCCGAGCGGCCAATGGCGGAGGCGCTGCCGCTCGCCCGCGCTCGACGGCTCCACCGGCGGCATGGCCTCGGTCGCTGCCGACGTCTCCTCACCCACCTCATTGAGCAGGTCCAGCACCTGCGACGCGCGCCTTCGCCGGCAGGTCACGCGGGATCGCCGATCCGTCGAGACACACAAGCACGACTTCGGCGATGCCCTCATCGACGCCCTGGCAACGCTGCCTGAGGTACGGCGCGAGCAGGCCTAGCAGCGAACGCAGGCTGGCGGCCTCCTCGGCCGGGAAGTTCGGGCAGGCGATGTGCACGCGCTGGTTCCCTCCGCGGAATAGCATTGCGGATGACCGGGAGACGGCGATGCCGCCTCCCGGTCCGCACTCAGGCGGCGGATTCCACCGCCACCATCGCCGCGCGCGACTTCACCAGCACCATGCCGATGTTGGCCGAGGCGCGCGCAACGAACACCGCGGCATGGTCGGGATTGCGCCTGGAACGCATGAAGACGTGGATCAGGTTGGTGCTGAACACGACGATTTCCTGGAAGCAGTGGAAATCGTCATCCGGCAGACCGCGCGCCTTCTTGAAGATCTTCTCGAGCGCGACGACATTCTTGCCCTGGAACAGATCGTCCGTGGTGGCCGCGACCACATCGAGCACCTCGCCCGGGTGGGAATCCACGGTCCTCACGCCGAGCAGCAGGCCACTGACCATGTCCACATAACCCGCAGCCACGCATTCGGGGATTTCGCCCTGGGCCACGGTCAACGCTTTGTCTAGAGCCATCGTCCACTCCTTTTACCGGTTACGGTCTCGGGTCAATGCCAGCGAGGACGCGGCCGGCGAACTCATGTACGAAGCGCACTTGGGCAGCGCTCTGGATCGCGCGCGGTTGCGCGGCGCGAACCTTGGCGATCGCACGTCAAGCGTGTCGCCGAACCACACCAGCACGGCGGCGAGCGCGGTGCCGGTGCGACCGAGCCCGCCACGGCAGTGCACGGCGATCGCCGCGCCCTGGCGCAATGCGCTCTCGCCGAGTCGGCAGAGGTCCACGCCCTGCGCGAAGCTCGGCGCCGCCATGTCCGGCACCGGCAGGTGATAGTGCGCGATGCCTAGGTCGCGCAGACCGCGCACGGGATAGGCGCAGCGTTCCTCGATGCAGAACAGCTGGCGCACGCCCTCCGCGTGCAGGCGACGGAATTGGGCATCGGCGTCGTCGAGCAGCCCTGGGCGGCTCATGCCGCACAGCGATCCCGGCACGGCCCACCAGCGGCCGTCACGGCCAGCCGGCGCAGCCGGACCGGCGACGCCGCAGCCGCCGGTCCGCACCTAGTCCTTGCCGGCCGGTGTCTGCGGGTTCACGAAGAAGTCCCGGGAGGCGCGGCATTCCTGCACGGTGCCGCCGGCCAGCAGCGCGGTGTCGCCGCCCAGCGCGAGGCAATCGCCGCGATTATGTGTGGCGACGACGAGGATGGCGGTGGCGGCCCGTTCACGCAGCCGCTCGCGGACCGCCGTCACGTGGGGCGGGTCGAAATCCGCCGTCGGCTAGTCGACGAGATACAGCGCGGCGTCGCGCTGCAGGGCCGCGAGCACACCGAGGACGCGGCGCAGGGACCGCGGCAGGGCGGCGGCTGGACGGGCGAGTGCGTCCGGATCCAGCTCCGGCAGATGCCGGGCGAGCCAGTCACGGGTTGCGGATTCGGCGAATCCCAGCGCCTCGCCGAGCCAGGCGAGTGTGTCGTGCGCCGCATCGTCGGCCAGATGCTGGGCCACGCTGACGCGCCGCACCGCACCGCACCGGAGGCGAGCGAGCGGCGAAACGCGCCTCGCCGGTGAGCGTCAGACCGGGCGCGCCGGCCAGTGCCTGCAGCAGCGAGGATTTGCCGGCGCCGCCAGGTCCGACCAGGAACAGCAGGCCTGGCCGAGCCACGCAGAGGTCGATCTGTTCGAGCAGTACCCGCTCGTCACGGGCCACCGCCGCGTCGTGGAGTAGGAGCACGTAGCCATCTTCCCCTGTGCAATCCGGCCCCCTCGACCCGACTGCGACCTTCGCACAGGAGGGTGGTGCGTCCGTACACGCCCGATCCATTCGCAACTCGGGCTGACCCCACGGCCCGGGAACGATCGTCGCAACTCAATCGATCTCGACAATTGTACCTGGATGGAGGCTAATGGAACTTCGAATGATTTGCACCTGTGCAGGAATGGCCTGCGCAACTCAGCGGCCGCGCCACGCGATGCGCCCACCGCACCTATCGGGTCAGCCGGCCAGGCCGTGGGACCCGGGCCCGCCGGCGAGCCACTGCAACAGGCGAGCGAGGCTCACCGCGTCCTGCCGGTTGTGTTCGAGCACACGGGCGAGGTCGTGCGTGTGGCCCTGGCGCAGATAGGCCAGGAACGCGCCGGGCGCCTCGGCGCCGGGCAAGTCGTCCTCGCGCACGATGCGCAGCAGCTCGCGCTCGACGGTCGCGAGCCGGCAGTTTTCCCACACGCCGCGATACCGGCGACGCACACCGTGCAGCAGATCGACATGTGCAAGGCCGGCGAGCGGATTCGCGCGGCGCGCGAGACGGTAGCGCGCGGCGAGCAGCGGCGCGTCATAGCAGCGGCCGTTATAGCTGATCAGCACGCGCTCCGGCGCGAGCCACGCGGCGAAGCAGTCGAGCATCGCCGTCTCGCCGCCGAGCGCGGTCAGATAGAGCTGGCGTACGCGCAGCATGCCGGCATGCCAGTCGGCTGCGCCGATCATGAAGGCGCGCGTGCCGGTGCCGCCGGCGAGCCCGGTGGTTTCGGTGTCGAAGCACAGGAAGCGTTCGCGCGCGACCGCCCTGCCATCCGGCCAGCGCGGCGGCAGCAAGGCGTCGAGCCCGTCATCCCAGACGAAGCGTTCCTCGACGTACAGCACGCCCGGCGCGATCGCCCGCCCCGGCAGCGCCGGCCCGGTGACGCGGTTCGCCGGCGCGACGCCGCGCCGGACCAGCGCCCGACGCAGCAGCGCCGCATCCGGTACAGCCGGCACCGGCGCCGGCCGTGGCGCCGCGGGTGGCGCGACCGCGGCAGGCTGCTGCGAGCCGGTCGCCGCCACTGCCCCCGCCTGGCGGCGCAGCAGGGCGAGTCGCGTCGCGAAGCTCATGCCGGCTCCAGCAGGGCGAGCACCTGCAGGGCGAGACGACGCGGCGGCACCCCGCTCTGCTCGTCGCCGGCGAGTACCGGACCGACACAGGCTGGACAGCCGGCCCGGCACGCGCAGGCACCGACCAGCTCGCGCGCCTCGTGCAGCAGCTCCCGCTGCGCGCGGAACAGCGGCGCGCTGAGGCCGACGCCGCCCGGGTAGTTGTCATACAGGTAGACGGTCGGCGTGAAGCGTTCGCTGGCTTCGGGCGCGAGCAGCGCGCCGTCCGCCGCGCGCCACTGACCCCGTCCCTGCGCGTCGCGCGTCGCGAACCCGGCTGCATCGCCGCTGCCGACGGCCTTCTGCAGGTCGCGCGCCTCGGCCATCACGCGCACGCTCGCCACCGTGTGCAGCGCATAGGCCGCACCGAGGAACCCGTCGAGCGCGTCCTGGCGCGAGGCGAAGGCCGCCTCGAGCGCATCCTGGCCGAGCTGCCACCAGACCGCCGTGGTGTGCAGTTCCTGATCCGGCAGGTTGACCGGCCCGTAGCCGATGTTCTCGTGCGTGTAGTAACGGATCTTCTTGTAGCCGGCCACACGACGCACGACGTGCACCTCGCCGTGATGGCAGGTGCCCTGTCCGGCATTCGCGCCATCGAACCGTTCGAGCACCTTGAGCCGGGTGTAGTCGATCGCGTCGGTGTAGTAGTCGGCTCGCGTGCGCGTGACGAAGGCCTTCCTGCCCTCCCAGTCGAGCCGCTCGACCTGGTAGGGCTGCGACTGGACCATGTAGATCGCCCCTTCGTACAGAGTCAGCGCTGCGCTCGAGAAATCCACGTCCGCGATGATCTGCTGGCGACCATCGGTGCGATCGACGACCACGAAGTTGCCGTCGGCGACCGCACGCAGGTTCACCGCGTTCGCCGGATAGGCGTCGGCGATCCACTCCCAGCGTTCGCCCTCGCGATGCAGCACGCCGGAGCCGGCAAGCACGTCGAGCCACGGCACGACCTCGACCGGGCCGAGCCGGTCGCCGGTGACGAACGGCAGCTCGAATGCCGCGCAGCGGATGTGATCGAGCAGGATCAGCGGCTGGTCCGGCGCGGTGCGTGCCCGCTCCGGTGGCGCGGCGGCGAAAAATTCCGGATGACGCACGATGTACTGGTCGAGCGGCTGGCTCGACGCGACGAGCACGCCGAGTGCGGGTTGCTGGCGGCGCCCGGCGCGGCCGAAGCGCTGCCAGGTCGCGGCGATCGAACCCGGATAGCCGTTGAGCAGCACGACGTCGAGCGCGCCGATGTCCACGCCGAGCTCTAGTGCCGAGGTGCTGACCACGCCATCGACGCGCCCGGCGCGCAGCGCCTGTTCGGTCTGACGACGCTCGGTCGGCAGGTAGCCGCCGCGATAGGCGCGGATCCGCGCCGGCTCGCGTGGATCATGATCGAACACGTCCTTGAGGTACTTGGTGATCACTTCGACCATCAGCCGTGATGGCGCGAACACGAGCGTACGCAGTCCGCTCCTGATCGCTGCGCGTGCGATGCGCGTGATCTGCGAGCGCGCCGAGGCACGCAGGCCGAGATCCGGATTGACGACCGGTGGATTCCACAGCAGCACGTGCCGCGGGCCGCTCGGCGCGCCGCTCCGGTCGATGAGCCGCACGGGCGCACCGATCAGCGTCTCGGCGTGCTCGCGTGGATTGCCGATCGTCGCCGAGCACAGGATAAAGGTCGGCGCGACGCCATAGAACGTGCAGACTCGCGCCAGACGTCGCAGCACGTTGGCGACGTGCGAGCCGAACACGCCGCGGTAGCCGTGGATCTCGTCGATCACCACGTAACGCAGGTTCTCGAAGAACTGCGCCCACTTGGTGTGATGCGGCAGGATCGCCTGGTGCAGCATGTCCGGATTGCTGACCACGATGTCGCCATGCAGGCGGATCGCCTGGCGCGCATCGCCCGGCGTGTCGCCATCGAAGGTGTGGCAACGCAGGCCCAGCTCGCCGGCGCGGTTCAGTTCGAGCAGTTCGGCGACCTGGTCCTGCGCGAGCGCCTTGGTCGGGAACAGGTACAGCGCCTTGGCGCGCCGCTCGAGTGCCGCGGCAATCACGGGCAGCGTGTAGCACAGCGACTTGCCCGAGGCGGTCGGTGTGGCGACGACGACATGCTCGCCGCTGCGTACCGCGTTCCACGCCTCGGCCTGATGGCTGTAGAGCTGCTCGATGCCACGACTGCGCAGCGCGGCGACGAGCGGCCTCGGCAGGTCGTGTGGCAACGGCACGCAGCACGCGAGCTGCGCGGGCAATTCGAAACGACCGGTGATGCGCTCGGCGTAGCGCTCGGCGAGCCGCGTGATCCAGCGCATGCGGCGTGCTGCCTCGGATTCCGCCGTACGCGGCGGCTGGCGCAGGGCATTCGGCATGGCGGCTCCGTGGCGAGTCGAACGGAGCCGGATTGGGCCGTGGCGGCGTCTCAGCGCGCGAGACGCCACCGCGTGGACGGCGGGCCGGACGCGGCCCGCGCGGTTCAGCGCGCCGCCGGGCGCAGTGCGGATTCGCTCGGTCGCTTCACCGGCACGCCGTGCGCATCGCAGGCGCCGAGCTTGCAAAGCTCGTTGCGCAGCGGCGCGACGCTTTGCGCGATGACGTGGAAGATCACGTTCTGCTCGATCTCGCCGTGGATGGCCTCGGCGCCCGGGCCGCGCGCGAACACCGCGACGTCCTCGCCACCGTGGCTTTCACTCTTCATCGGCACGGTGGCTTCCTGCATGTAGTCCGGATCCTCGGTGTCGATGTCGCTCAGGTCGGGCCGGCCCTTCTCGATGCCCTGCACGCGGCTGTACTGGTGCGGATAGCGCTTCGGCCCGGCCGGCTGGCGATCACTCGGGCCGAAGTAGCCCGGCCCGTTCGCATAGCTCAGCGTGGTGTACGGCAGACCCAGCTGGTCGCGGGCGAGCTCGTTGCCGCCGCCCTCGAAGTCCGAGCCACCATGCACCTTACCGAGGATCGGATTGCCGCGGACCGGATAACCGGCGAAGGTCATCGTGTGGCTGTGATCGGCGGTGACGACGATCAGCGTGTCCTTCGCGTCGGTCAGGTCGAGCGCGGCCTGCACGGCATCCGCGAAGGCGATGGTATCGGTCAGCGCACGATAGGCGTTGCCGGAGTGGTGCGCATGGTCGATGCGCCCGCCCTCGACCATCAGCAGGAAGCCGTTCGGATTCTTCTGCAGCAGGCGGATCGCCGTGCGCGTCATCTCGGCGAGGCTCGGCTCGCCGGCAGTGTCCTGCGGCCGGTCGTGCTCGTACTGCAAGTGCGAGGGCTCGAACAGGCCGAGCAGATGCTGCGTATGCGCCAGATCGAGCTTTGCGAACTGCTCGGCATTCCAGACGTAGGCCGCGCCCGGCCTCTTCTGCCATTCGGCGATCAGGTCGCGGCCATCGAGGCGCTGACCCGGCAGCTTCGGGTATTCGGGATCGCGTTCGCTGGCCGGCAGGAATTCGGTGCGGCCACCGCCCAGCGCGACCTCGAGGCCATCGCCGACCGGGAATTCGACGAGCTGGCGCGCGAAGTCCACGCAGCCCTGCTCCCGCTTCCTGGCCGGAATCTCGACGTCGACCTCCCAGTCGCGCTCGGGCAGATGCCCGTAGGTCGCGGCCGGCGTGGCATGCGTGATGCGCGTGGTCGTGACCGCGCCGGTGGCCATGCCCGCGGCTTCGGCGAGTTCGAGCGCGGTCACCAGCTCATGGCCCCTGGCCGAGGCGCAATCGCCGCGTTTGGCGACCTGACTGATGCCGATGAAGCCGGCCTTGGTTTTCGATCCGGTCATGATCGCGGTCATCGTGCCGGCCGAGTCCGGTGTCTGCGAATCCGTCTCGTAGGTGCGGCTCAGCGCGGTGTACGGCAGGGTCTCGAACGACAGGCGGTAGCTTTCGCCGTCGAGATGTTTCTGCTGGCCGGCCAGGATGTGCGCCGCGGCGATCGTCGGAATGCTCATGCCGTCGCCGAGGAACACGATCACGTTCTTCGCCTTCGCCGGTGCATCGCCGCGGTTGGCCGCGGCGGTCGCCGCGCCGGCCGCGAACCACCACTCGGGGGTCTCGCCGGAGGGGCGCTCGATCGGCGCCGGTGCAGCAACCGGCTGCTTGGCCAAGGTCGTGGTCGGTTGCTGGGCGCAGGCCGCGACGAGAACGGCCAGGGCCAGCGGCAGCGGACGAAAGCGCATGGTGGACTCCTGTAGGATCGAGCGCGTCATTATCCGCTGGATTGTGACAAGCGCCGACACGGGCATGGCGGCTCCCGTCATCGGGTTTTGCTAAGGTGCGCAATCCCCTTCAGCCGCCTCCGCCCATGGCCCGTCGATTCCCCCGCCTGCTGCCTCTGGCCCTGCTCCTCGCCGGCTGCGCGAGCGCGCCGCGCGAACCCGCGCGCATGCCTGTGCCGGACGGCAGCCGCGCCGATCTCGCCGTGCTCGAGACCACCGACCTGCACACCCACGTGCTCGGCTACGACTACGACCGCCAGGCCGAGGACGATACGTTCGGCTTCGAGCGCGTGGCGACGCTAATCCGCCAGGCGCGCCAGGAATTCGCCAACACCCTGCTGCTC
>CAYYHP010000009.1:11275-34215 GCA_964471815.1 uncultured Rhodanobacteraceae bacterium | reverse complement strand
ACCGAGGTCGAGATGAAGGAGAAGAAGGCGCGCGTCGAGGACGCCCTGCACGCCACGCGTGCGGCCGTCGAGGAAGGCGTGGTGCCGGGCGGCGGCGTGGCGCTGATCCGCGCGCTGCAGTCGATCGCCGGACTCAAGGGTGACAACGAGGACCAGAACCACGGCATCAACATCGCGAAGCGCGCGATGGAAGCCCCGCTGCGCGAGATCGTCGCGAACTGCGGCGAGGAACACTCGGTGGTGCTCAACAAGGTTGCCGAGGGCAAGGGCAACTTCGGCTACAATGCTGCGACTGGTGAATACGGCGACATGATCGCCATGGGCATTCTCGATCCGACCAAGGTGACCCGCTCGGCGCTGCAGAACGCCGCGTCGATCGCCGGCCTGATGATCACGACCGAGGCGATGGTCGCCGAACTGCCGAAGAAGGAAGAGAAGCACGCCCACGGCGCGCCCGGCATGGGCGGCGACATGGATTTCTGATCGATATCTCTCGATCGCGCGGCACGGATGCCGTCACGAAAAGCCCCGCTCCGGCGGGGCTTTTTCGTTGGCTGGAATAAAAAAGCCGACTGGAGGGAAACGCAGAGCCGGCTGTGGTTGAAACCGGAAAATAAAAACCCCGAGGGCCAGGGGAAGCCCTCGGGGCCTGGGGGGAGGAAAGACGGACTTGGGGAGGAGTCCGCTTTCCAGGCTTCACTCAGGGGAGGGAGTGAGCCAGGCGCCATTGCGTGCGCCTGACCGTTTAGAGGGCCGATCCGGGAAAAGGTTCGCGGTCCGCCACGAGACGATTCAGAATCGATTCATCGCCTTCCGGATCAGCTACTTAAGGCCATGCCGGGTCATCTTGCCGGACGCTGCCGCAATCGTCGGCGCCTTCAGTGCGCCTCGTCCCAGTTCGATCCCGTGCCGATATCGACCACCAGCGGCACCTCGAGTTCCGCCCCCGACGCCATGCGCTCGCGGACTCTGGACGCGATGTCCTCGACCGCCGCCTCGCGCACCTCGAAGACCAGCTCGTCATGCACCTGCATGAGCATGCGCGCGTCGTCGCGGCCAGCCAGCCAGGCATCCACCGCGAGCATCGCGCGCTTGATGATGTCGGCGGCCGTACCCTGCATTGGTGCGTTGATCGCCGCGCGCTCGGCGGCCGCGCGCAGGTTCGCGTTGCGCGAGCGGATGTCGTCGAGGTAGAGGCGCCGGCCGAAGACGGTCTCGACGTAACCGTCGCGCAGCGCGCGCTCGCGGGTCTGGTCCATGTAGGCCTTCACGCCCGGATAGCGCGCGAAGTAGCGCGCGATGTATTCGTTCGCCTCGTTGCGGCCGATGCCGAGCTGACGCGCGAGGCCGAACGCGCCCATGCCGTACATCAGGCCGAAGTTGATCGCCTTGGCCGCACGGCGCTGGTTCGGATCGACCTGCTCCGGCGGTACGCCGAACACTTCCGCGGCGGTCGCGCGATGTACGTCCTGGCCGCCGACGAAAGCGCTCAGCAGGCCGGCATCGCCCGAGAGGTGTGCCATGATGCGCAACTCGATCTGCGAATAATCGGCAGCGAGGATCTTCCAGCCCGGCGGCGCGACGAAGGCCTGGCGGATGCGCCGGCCGTCCTCGGTACGGATCGGAATGTTCTGCAAGTTCGGATCGGACGAGGACAGCCGCCCGGTCGCGGCGACCGCCTGGTGGTAACTCGTGTGCACGCGTCCGGTGCGCGGGTTGACCGTTTCGGCGAGCTTCTCGGTGTAGGTCGAGCGCAGTTTGGCGAGGCCGCGGTACTCGAGGATCAGACGCGGCAGTTCGTGTTGATCGGCGACCGCCTCGAGTGCCTCCTCGTTCGTCGAAGGCTGGCCGGTCGGCGTCTTCACGAGCGCCGGAAGCCGGAGCTCGTCGAACAGGATCGCCTGCAGCTGCTTCGGCGAATCGAGACTGAAGCTGCGCCCGGCGAGCTCGTAGGCGCGCTGCTGCACGGCATGCATGCGCTGGGCGAGATCGTGGCTCTGCCGGCGCAACGCGGCGGTGTCGATCAGTACGCCGGTGCGCTCCATGCGCGCGAGCACCGGCACCAGCGGAATCTCGATTTCCTCGTAGATGCGGCGCATGCCCGGTTCGCGTTCGAGCTTGGTCCACAGCACCTCGTGCAAGCGCAGGGTGACATCCGCATCCTCCGCGGAATACTCGCTGGCGCGTTCGACGTCGACCTGCGAGAACGGAATCTGCTTCGCGCCCTTGCCGGCGACATCCTCGTAGTGGATGGTTTCATAGCCGAGATAGCGTCGCGCGAGCGAATCCATGTCGTGCCGGCTCGCGGTCGAGTGCCAGACATACGATTCGAGCATCGAATCGTGGCGCAGGCCGGCGAGCGCGATGCCGTGATTCGCGAGCACGTTGATGTCGTATTTCGCGTGCTGGCCGAGCTTGGGCCGCGCCGGATCCTCGAGGATCGGCTTCAGTGCGGCGAGCACCGCCGCGCGATCGAGCTGCACGGGTGCGCCGGGATAGTCGTGGGCGAGCGGCACGTAGGCCGCCTCGCCGGTCGCGACGGCGAACGACACGCCGACGATCTCGGCCTGCATCGCATCGAGCGAGGTCGTCTCGGTATCGAAGGCGATCAGCGGCGCCTCGCGCAGGCGCGCGAGCCAGGTGTCGAGCCGCGCCTCGTCCAAGATCGGCTCGTAATGACCCTTGCGCGCGAGATGTGGATCCACGGCCGGCAGATCCTCGCTGCGCACGGCGCGGTATTGCGGGGCGACCTTCATGCCGGCCTCGCCGTTGCGGCCGTTGCCGCCGTTGCCGTTGCCGAATTCGAGATCCTTGAGCGCGGCGTTGAAGCCGTAGCGCCGGTAGAGCGCGCGCAGCGCCTCGACGTCGCGCTCGCGCAGCGTGAGGTCGGTCGGCGCGACGTCGAGCGCCACGTCGGTCTTGATCGTGGCGAGCCGGCGCGACAGCGGTAGGTGACCGAGCGCGGCGCGCAGGTTCTCGCCGACCTTGCCACCGATCTTGTCCGCGTTCTCCATAACGCCGTCGAGGGTGTCGTACTCGGCGAGCCATTTCGCCGCGGTCTTCGGACCACACTTGTCCACGCCGGGGATGTTGTCGACGCTGTCGCCCATCAGGGCGAGCAGATCGATGATGCGCTCGGGCGGCACGCCGAACTTCTCGATCACGCCGCTGCGGTCGAGCGTGGTGCCGGTCATGGTATTGGTCAGCCGGACGTGGCCATCGACGAGCTGGGCCATGTCCTTGTCGCTGGTCGAGACCAGCACCTCGATGCCCTGCGCGGCGGCCTGACGCGCGAGCGTACCGATCACGTCGTCAGCCTCCACGCCGTCGATGCGCAGGATCGGAAAGCCGAGCGCACGGACCATTGCCATCAGCGGCTCGACCTGGGTGCGCAGCTCGTCGGGCATCGGCGGGCGATGCGCCTTGTATTCGGCGAACAGCTCGTCGCGGAAAGTCGGCCCGGAGGCATCCATTACGAATGCCGCGTAATCGGGCTTCGCCTTCAACGTCGCACGCAGCATGTTGACCACGCCGAACAGCGCACCGGTCGGCTCGCCCTGTGCATTGCTCAGCGGCGGCAGCGCATGGAAGGCGCGGTAGAGATAGCTGGAGCCGTCGATCAGTACGAGCTGGGTCATGGCGCGGTCGCCGCGGTCGGGGGCGGCGACTGTCGCGCAAGCGCTCGCGGGGCGCAATGCGGCTGGCATGCCGGAACCGCCGCGGGAATTCAGCCGGCTCCATGCCGGCCTTTGCTATCCTGCGGCGAGGAGGTGTCCCATGACGCGCAGCCGCCTTTTCGCATTCGCCGCCCTGCTCCCGCTGGCCACGCTGGCCACGGCCGGTCCGACCGCCGATCCCGCCGCGAAGGCGCCCGTTCCACCGCCACCCGGTCTGAACGACCCCGGCGTCGAACCGGCCAGGGACACCGCTGCGCACGACGCAAAAGGCGAGCCCGCCCCGACCGTCACGGTACGCCAGCAGGGCGATGACGCCGTGGAGGAATACCGCCGCGGCGGCACGGTGTACATGATCCGCATCGTGCCGAAGAACGGCGTGCCGCAGACCTTCCTCGACGTGGATGGCGACGGCCGCCTCGACCGTGATCCGCGTGAAGGGCCGGTCGCACCGGTCTACTACACGCTGTACCAGTGGGACTGAACGATCGGCACGGCGACCGCGCCGATCGTGCCGGTCCGCTGCGCCCGAAAGCCGGCGGCCGTGGCGCGTCCGCGGCGGGACGGGGCGTCCCGGACGATCTCTGCGGCCTCGGCCCGAAATCGCGCGATCTGCTGCGTCGCGCCGGCATCGATACGCTCACGCGGCTGCGCGAACTCGGCACGGTCGCGGCCTACGTCGCCGTGAAACGTGCCGGCGGCAAGCCGAGCCTGAACCTGCTCTGGGGCCTCGAGGCCGTGATCCGTGGCCAGCACTGGCGTGAAGTGGCGCGGCAGCATCGCGCAAGCCTGCTGCTCGCCCTCGAAACGGCCGAGGTCGCCGGACGCGGACCCATTCCACCGCCGCGGCGCTGAACGACGCTCAGACGTCGCACTCGCGCAGCGCCGCGATCAGCCGTGCACGCGGCAGCTTGCCGGTCTCGTTGCGCGGCAGGGCCGCGACGCGCCTGAGCGGACGCGGCAGGAACACCGGGTCGACAGCACGCCGCAATGCATCGAGCAGCTCCGCCTCGCTGCGCCCGGGCGCGACGACCAGCGCAGCGAGTCGCGCCACGCCCGCGGCATCGGCATCGAGCTGGAAGACCACGCTGTCCTCGACGCCGTCGAGCGCCTGCAGTCGGCGCGTCAGATCACCGAGCGAAGCACGCTTGCCGGCGATCTCGAGCAGGTCGGCGTGCCGGCCGCACAGGCGGAAACGGCGCTCCGGCATGACCTCGACGAGGTCGCGCAGCAGTACGGGCTCCGGAAACCAGTCCGCATGCACCAGCGTGCCGCCGGGCTGCGGACGCAGCTGCACGCCGTCGTAGAGCTGCCAGTCCGTCTCTCCTGCGGTGCGGCGCGCGGCGATTACGCACGTTTCGGTCGAGCCGAACACTTCGATGACCGCGGTGCCGAAGCGGGACTCGGCCGCCGCAGCAAGCTCCGCGGCGAGCGGCGCGGTGGCCGAGACGATCGCGGCGAGCGGCGGCAGCGCGGCACGATCCTGGACCAGGGCGCGCAGATGCACGGGCGTGGTCACCAGCAGGCGCGGTGCTGGCAGATCGGCGAGCGCCTGGGCCACGTCCGCCGGAAACAGCGGCCGTCCGGCATGCACCGCGAACGGCGCGAGCAGCGGCAGCAGCACGGTGGTTTCCATGCCATACATGTGCTGTGCCGGCACGGTGCCGACCACGTGTGCGTCGCGTCCACCGAGTGCCGTGGCGAACAGGGCGGCATTGCGCGCCGTGCCCGCGACGAAACTGCCCCAGGTTTTCGGATTGGCGGCCGGCACGCCGGTGGAGCCCGAGGTATAGCCGATTGCCACGATCCGGTCGGCACGCAGATCGGGAATCGCGCCGGCGGCCCGCACGTCGAGGGCGTCGGCGCGGAAGCTCACGAGCCGTGGCGGCGCCGGATCGAGCAGCACGTCGGCGATCGCATAGGCGCCCGGATGTGTCGCGAGCACCTCGCGCACGGCTTCCGGCGCGCGCGATGGCGGCAGCAGATTGACCTGACCGGCCAGCAGCAGCGCGCAGAACGCGAGCAGGAAATGGTAACGGTCCTCGCACAGGTTCACCGCGCCCGGTCCGGCCGGCAGGCGCGCGGCCAGTGCCTCGGCTTCGGCGAGGAAGCGCGCGAGCGTGACGGCCTGCCCATGGCGCCAGGCGACGGGGCGCCCGGGCGGCCCGGCGAGCATGGGTAACGTCGGCGGCACCTCCCTGCCGGCGGCCGCGTCGAGCATCGCGGACATGCGCATCCCCTTTATTTGCGCAGGACTTCACCACTGATAGCGTCGCGGATGGGCGTGGGCCGCTCAAGCCCCCCGAGCGGCCCGTCGATCACGGCATCCAGCGTTCTGCCGAACGCGGCACGCACGCCGGCCGCGCTGCGCGCCGGGGTCTCGCCGTGACGGTTGGCGCTGGTCGAGACGAGCGCGCCGCCATAAGCCCGGCACAGCGCGGCAGCCACCGGATGCGCGGTCACGCGCAGCGCGATGCCGGGATGCCCGCCGCTGATCCAGACCGGCACGTCCGCGGCGCGCGGCAGCACCCAGGTATGCGGCCCGGGCCAGCTCGCCTGCACGCGGGCGAGCGCCTCGGCCGGCACGGCGGCAAAGTCGATGTATGGCGCGACGTGGTCGAATTCCGCGCCGATCAGCAGCACGCCACGCTCCGGCGGACGCTGCTTCAGCGCGAACAGGCGCTCGACCGCCTGCGGATTGCACGGATCGCAACCGAGCCCGAAGACGGCCTCGGTCGGATAGGCAACGACGCCACCGCTGCGCAGGGCATCGACGGCGGCGGCAGGAATCGTTGGCATGGACACGGCACGCGCAGCGGGGTGAGCTCAACCACGCAGGTCCGGGCGCACGACCATCATTCGGCCGCCGACTTGCGACGTGCCGACGCGGTCTTGCCGGCGGCCGCCGGCTTGGCCGCGGCGGTGCGCGCCGTGCCCGTCTTGCCGGCCGCCTTCTTCGCGGCTGCCTTCTTCGCCGAGGTGGTTTTCTTCACTACGGCGGCACCATCCGCAGCGCGCGTGGCGGTCGTCTTCTTCGCCGCAGCACCCTCGCCCTTCGCGGATTTCGCCGCCTTGCCGAAACGCCCGCCACGCTTGGGCTTGGTCGGGGCGGCAGCGAGCAGGGCCAGGCACTCCGCCGCGTCCAGCGAAGCCGGCTCGCGATCCTTCGGGATGCGCGCGTTCTTCTCGCCGTCGGTGATGTAGGGGCCGTAGCGGCCGTTCAGCACCTGCACGCCGTTGCCGAAGTCGCGGATGATGCGATTCGCCGCGGCGGTCTCCTTCTCGCGCACGAGTTCCAGCGCGCGCTCGAGTTCGATCGTATACGGATCGTCGCCGGCCTTCAGCGACGCATAGGTCGAGCCGTGCTTGACGAACGGTCCGAAACGTCCGATGCCCACGGTCACTTCCGCGCCGTCGGGCGCCTCGCCGAGCCGGCGCGGCAGTTTGAACAGTTCGAGCGCCTCGGCCAGCGTGATCGTGTGCATGCTCTGGCCCGGACGCAGACTCGCGAAACGCGGCTTGTCCTCGTCCTCCTTGGTGCCGATCTGCGCGAACGGCCCGTAGCGGCCGAGTCGCACCGACACCGGCTTGCCACTCGCCGGATCGTCACCGAGCAGGCGCGCACCGGTCGCCTCAGAGCGATCGACCGATTCGCTCTTCTCCGCGATCAGCTGGCGGAACGGCGTCCAGAAGCGCTGCATCAGCGGCACCCAGTCTTCCTCGCCGCGGCTCACCGCATCGAGCTCGTCCTCGAGTTTCGCGGTGAAGTCGTAATCGACGTAGCGCGCGAAGTGTCCGGACAGGAACCTGGCGACCGCGCGGCCGACGTCGGTCGGGCGGAAGCGGCGGTTGTCGAGGTAGACGTATTCGCGGTTCAGCAGCACCTGGATGATGCTCGCGTAGGTCGAGGGCCGGCCGATGCCGTACTCCTCGAGGGTCTTGACCAGCGAGGCCTCCGAGTAGCGCGGCGGCGGCTCGGTGAAATGCTGATCGGCCAGGATGTCGGCGAGCGGCACGGCGTCGCCGGGCTGCATCGCGGGCAGCTTGCGGCCTTCCTCGTCGTCCTCGGCGGACTTCTGGTCGCGGCCTTCCTCGTAGACGGCGAGGAAGCCTGAATCGACGACCGTGGTGCCGCTCGCGCGGAACGCGTTGCCGGCACCGCAGGCGAAATCGACGCTGACCGTGTTGAGCGTCGCGTGCTGCATCTGGCAGGCGACCGCGCGCTTCCAGATCAGCTCGTAGAGGCGGCGCTGATCGTCGTTCAGGAACGCCGCGATGCTCGCCGGCGTGCGCAGTGCCGAAGTGGGACGGATCGCCTCGTGCGCTTCCTGTGCGTTCTTCGACTTGGTCCTGTAGACGTTGGGATGCTCGGGCAGCGCGCGCGGGCCGTAGTCGCGGCGGATCACGTCACGCAGCTCGCCGATCGCCTCGCCCGAGAGATGCGTGGCATCGGTACGCATGTAGGTGATGAGGCCCACCGAGCCTTCGCTGCCGAGCGTCACGCCCTCGTACAAGCCCTGGGCGATGCGCATCGTGCGGCTCGTCGAGAAGCCGAGCTTGCGCGCGGCCTCCTGCTGCAGCGTGGACGTGGTGAACGGCGGCGCCGGGCGGCGCTTGCGCTCCTTCGACTGCACGTCCTCGACGACGAGTCGCCCCTGCGCAGCGGCGAGCAGGGCCGCGCGTGCGGCATGCGCGTCGCGCTCGTTGGCGAGATCGAACTGCTCGAACTTGCGGCCTGCCAGACGCGTGAGCCTGGCGCGGAAGGTCTGTGCCGGGTGCGCGAGTTCGGCCTCGATCGTCCAGTACTCGCGCGGCTTGAAGGCCTCGATCTCCTCCTCGCGCTCGACGATCATGCGCAGCGCGGGCGACTGCACGCGGCCGGCGGACAGGCCGCGCTGCACTTTGCGCCAGAGCACCGGCGAGAGGTTGAAGCCGACCAGGTAGTCGAGCGCGCGGCGCGCCTGCTGCGCATTGACCATATCGAGCGAGAGCTGACGCGGCTCGGCGACCGCTTCCTTGATCGCGCGCGGCGTGATTTCGTTGAACACCACGCGATGCACAGCCTTGCCGTCGAGCAGGCCGCGCTGACGCAGGATCTCGCTGATGTGCCAGGAGATCGCCTCGCCCTCGCGATCCAAGTCGGTGGCCAGATAGATCGCGTCGGCGGCCTTCGCCGAGCGCGCGATCGCATCGACGTGCCTCTCGTTCTTGTCGATCACCTCGTAGTTCATGCGGAAGCCGTGTTCGGGATCGACCGCGCCCTCCTTGGGCACGAGATCG
This sequence comes from uncultured Rhodanobacteraceae bacterium, assembly GCA_964471815.1. GTDB lineage: Bacteria > Pseudomonadota > Gammaproteobacteria > Xanthomonadales > Rhodanobacteraceae > Tahibacter. The sequence continues at coordinate 25,261 of CAYYHP010000009.1, read as the reverse complement.
CGCACGTGGCCGTACGAGGCGAGGACTTGGAAGTCCTTGCCGAGATACTTGTTGATGGTCTTCGCCTTCGCGGGCGATTCGACGATGAGCAGGTTCTTCGCCATGGGTTTCCTTGCGCATCCTGCGCAGCGGCCGGATGCCGCGGGGCAATGGGGCAGTCGGGAATCGGAACGGGTGCCGCACCGGGCGGCCTTTTTTCAGTCTGCCCACAGGCTGTCTCGACCTGTCAAGCAAACGGTCCGCCGCCCGTTCAGCCGGGCACGCTCCGCGCATAGCGTCCGCCGCTGCCGCTGACCTCGCCCTCGAGCTCGAGGACCAGCAGCATCGACGACAGCGCGGCGATGGACAGGCCGGTGCGCTCGGCAAGTTCGTCGAGGCTCGCCGGATCATGACCGAGCGCGGCTAGCAGGCGGTGGTATTCCGCATCGCGCGGCGTCGCGGCGATGGCCTTCGCCGCCGCCACGTCCGCGCCGTTCCGCTCGATGGGGATTTCGCCATCTGCGGGGTCGAGACGCGCCCGCAGGCGCTCGCCGAGCGCACGCGCAAGCGGCGCGAGGCCCTCGACGATCTCCTCGGCTGTCTCGACCAGCCGCGCGCCCTGGCGGATCAGCTGGTGGCAGCCGCGCGCGACCGGATTGTGGATCGAGCCCGGGATCGCGAACACCTCGCGGCCCTGCTCGGCCGCCAGCCGCGCCGTCGTCAGCGAACCCGACCTGAAGCCGGCCTCGACCACCAGCGTGCCGAGGCTCAAGCCGGCGATGATCCGGTTGCGACGCGGGAAGAACTTCGGCCGTGCCTCCGTTCCCGGCGTGAATTCGCTGACCAGGCAGCCGTTGGCGGCGATCGCCGCGGCCAGCTCGCGGTGCTTGCCCGGGTAGACGAGGTCAGGGCCCGTGCCCATCGCCGCGACCGTGGTGCCGCCGGCCTCGAGCGCGCCCGCATGCGCGGCGCCGTCGATGCCATCGGCGAGGCCGCTGGTCACCGCGAAACCGGCCTGGACCAGGGCACGCGCGAAACTGCGTGCATTGGCGAGCCCGCCGGCGGTCGCGCTGCGCGCACCGACGATGGCGACCTGCGGCAGCCACAGCGCGGCCGGATCGCCGACCACGAACAGGGCGGGCGGCGGCGAGGCGATCTCGCGCAACAGGGCCGGGTAATCCGCATCGGACCAGGTCAGCAGATGGTGGCCGGGCGCTTCGAGCCAGGCCAGATCGGCCGCCAGACGCACCCGGTCGGGCATACGCAGCCACGCCAGCGTCTCCGTTTCGAACGGGAACTCCGCACGCAGCCGTTCGATGCCAGCACAGGCCGCCCGCGCACTGCCGGCGCGTGCGACCAGCGCGCGCAACGTGGCCGAACCGAGCCGCGGCGCGCGCAGCAGGGTCAGCCAGGCTTCGCTTTCGGCATGGTCGCGCCCGCTCATGCGACGAGTGTAGCAGCGCGACATGCCGACTTTGCGCGCATTTCCCAATCGCGCGGTGGCCGTCGCCGGAAAAGGAAACGGCGCGGAAGGCCGCGCCGTTTCACTGCCGATGCGGGCAGTTGCTCAGTCGGGTTCGCGCAACCGGTCGCCGAGCCGCACCGGACGCAGGCCATCCATGACCAGGCCGTAGCTGATGCGGTCGAAGGTGCGGAACACCATTACGTGGCCGACGAATTCCTCCGGCAGCTCGGCCGTGGATGCATCGGGATGCAGGAAGCGCCGCGTGCTCTGTCGCGGATACTTGTATTCGTCACGTGCGGAGACGCCGGGCCGGTAGACGGTGAAGGTCTGACCGTTGTCGACGCCGTCCAGCTCGCCACGCGAGAGCACGACGACCTGCTTGGATCCGACGGAAGCCAGCGCATCGGTGAAGTTGATGACCGAGAGATCGGCCGGCATCTGCTTCGGCGGGTGCGGGTAATACTGCGAATCGTAGGGCTTGTCCTCGATCGGCACGATCAGGTCGCCGGCGCGGACCTCGAAATCCGCATAGGTCACGAGCAGCGAGCTGGTCTCGCCGACGCGCGTCACCTCGCCCTGGCCGAACACGAACACCTCGTAGCCGACGGTCTTGCCGTCGGCGGCGAAATGCGTCTCCGGCGAGCCGTGTGACCAGAGCAGGGCGACCTCGCCGTCGAACGGCGTGCGCGGCGAGCGCGCGGCGATGCGCGGCGGCTGGCCTTTCTCGGCCGGCGGCAGGGCGTGGTAGACGGTGGTCGGCCGCGCCAGGGCGAACTGCGTGCCCTGCCTGGTATCCAGGCCGCGCACGTAGACGAGGTTGCCGTGCGAACCGCGCAACTGGTTCTCTTCGATCGCGACGACGTGCGGCGCCTGCTTGAAGGCGGCCTCGTCGAGCAGGCGCATGTTGTGCAGATAGTTCTTGAGTTCCGACAGCGGCACCGGCTTGACCGCTTCTTCCAGCGGCGTGGTGCGCACGCGCGGCCTGTCATTGGCCTTGCCGGCTGGCGTACTGCCGGCGGAGAGGCGCGGCTGGCCGTTGAAATAGGCGAGCGTGATCACGTCGCCGGGATAGACCAGATGTGGGTTCTTGACCTGGGGATTGGCCTGCCAGACCTCGGGCCACAGCCACGGTTTCTTCAGGAACCGTGCGGCAATGTCCCAGAGCGTGTCGCCGCGTTTGACGACATACGAATCCGGGTGATCCTCACGGATTTCGGCCGGCTCGCCGGCGAGAGCGGAAAGCGACAGCAGCAGCCCGGCGAAAAGCGGAAGTAGTTTTTTAAGCACGGCCGCCAAATTCCTGATTCCCCAAGGGCGGAACGAGTTTAGCCGAAGATGCGCCCGTGCGAAATGAGGATTCCCGCACGCCACGGCCAAGCATTTCTGGCATGCGCCACACGACTGCCCGCCACCAGCGTCGGCGCACGATTGCGCGTAGAATTCCGGCCAGATTACGCATGCCGGCGCGGCAAAACCGCCACGCCGGCCGCAATTCCCGGAGCATGTCGATGGCCAAGCTGCAGATCCTCGAATTTCCCGATCCGCGCCTGCGCACCCGTGCACAACCGGTGACCGAGTTCGACGCGGCCCTCGCCGGACTCGTCGCGGACATGTTCGAGACCATGTACGCCGCACCGGGCATCGGGCTCGCCGCGACCCAGATCAACGTGCACCGCCAGCTGCTCGTGCTCGACGTTTCCGAAACCAAGGATCAGCCGTGCGTGCTGATCAATCCGCGCATCGTCGCGAAGGAAGGCAGCCAAACGTATCAGGAAGGCTGCCTGTCGGTGCCCGGCATCTATGCGGACGTCGAACGAGCCGAGCGGATCACCGTCGAGGCACAGGACGAGCACGGCCGGCCGTTCACGCTCGAGGCCGATGGCCTGCTCGCCGTGTGCATCCAGCACGAAATGGACCATCTGCTCGGCCGGCTGTTCGTCGATTACCTCTCGCCGCTCAAGCGCGAGCTGGTACGGAAGAAGCTCGAGAAACAGCGCCGTACGGCGGCCAGCGCCTGAGGCCGCCGGTGTCCGCTCCGCTGCGCCTGGTGTTCGCCGGAACACCGGATTTCGCCGTGCCCTGCCTCGCTGCGTGCCGTGCCGCCGGTGCCGACGTCGTGGCCGTCTACACCCAGCCGGATCGTCCCGCCGGGCGTGGCCGGCAGCTCGCGGCGAGCCCGGTCAAGCAGGCCGCGCTCGCCGCCGGCATCCCGGTCGAGCAGCCGGAGAACTTCAAGTCCGGCGAGGCACGCGAGCGGCTCGCCGCGTACGCGCCGGAGCTGATGGTCGTGGTCGCCTACGGCCTGTTGCTGCCGCAGGCGGTGCTCGACATCCCGCGCTTCGGCTGCTGGAACGTGCACGCCTCGCTGCTGCCGCGCTGGCGCGGCGCGGCGCCGATCCAGCGCGCGCTCCTCGCCGGTGATGCCGAGACCGGCGTCTGCCTGATGCGCATGGAGAAGGGCCTCGATACCGGCCCGGTGATCGCCCGCCGCACGACGCCGATCCGGCCGGACGACACCGGCGGCAGGCTGCACGATCGCCTCGCCGCACTCGGCGCCGAGCTGCTCGCCGATTACGTGCCGGTGCTCGCAGCGACGCGTCAGGCACCGCCGGTCGAGCCGCAGTCCGCCAGCGGCGTGACCTACGCGCACAAGCTCGACAAGGCCGAGGCGCTGCTCGACTGGCAACGTTCCGCCATCAAGCTCGAACGCCAGGTGCGCGCGTTCGACCCGTGGCCGGTGGCCGAGGCGGTGCTGGCCGGCGAACGCCTGCGCGTCTGGGCCGCACGCGCATTGCCGGAGGCGATGGCATCCGGGCACACGCCGGGCAGCCTGGTCGCGGCGACGCGCGAGGGGCTGGACGTCGCGACCGGTCACGGCCTGCTGCGCATCGCCGAGCTGCAGCGCGCCGGCGGCCGGCGCATCCGCGCGCTCGACTACCTCAACGCGCGGCCCGAGCTGCGCCGCTCCCCTTGAGCGACGTGCCGCCGCCGGCCGGAGTCCAGCGCAGCGATCCACGCGCCGTCGCCGCCCAGGCGCTCGACCGCATCGTGCGCGACGGCGTGTCGCTGCGCGACGCCTTCGCCGATGCCGCCGTGCGCCTCGCCGACCCGCGCGACCGCGCCCTGCTGTCGGCCCTGCTGCATGCCGCCTGCCGCACCTGGCCACGTTACGACGCGGCGCTCGACCGCCTGCTCGAGCGCCCGTTGCGCCGGCGCGAGCCCGTCCTGCATGCGCTGCTGGTGATCGGCCTGGTGCAGCTCGAAGTGCTGGGTCTCGCGGCCTACGCCGCGGTCGCCGCGACGGTCGAGGCCGCGCGTGCGCTCAAGCGGCCGCAGCTCGCCGGTCTGTGCAACGCGGTGCTGCGCCGCTGGCTGCGCGAGCGCGAGGCACAGGCCGTCGCGCTCGACCGCGATCCGGTCACGCGCAGCGCGCATCCGCGCTGGCTGATCGACGCACTGGCCACCGACTGGCCGCACGATCTCGACGCGATCCTCGCCGCGGACAACACCGAGGCGCCGCTGGTGCTGCGCGTGAACCGGCGCCGCGCGACGCGCGAGCGGCTCGCGGAGCGCCTGCTCGATGCCGGCGCCGTGGCCACGCCGCACGCGCAGCTCGCCGATGCGCTGGTGCTCGAGACGAGCACCGACGTAACCCGCCTGCCGGGTTATGTCGAAGGGGCGTTCTCGGTGCAGGACGGCGCTGCGCAGCTCGCCGCCAACCTGCTCGATCTCGACGATGGCCAGCGCGTGCTCGATGCCTGCGCCGCGCCGGGCGGCAAGAGTGCGCACATCCTCGAGCGCGCGGCGGTCGAGCTGGTCGCACTCGATCGCGATCCGGCACGCCTCGGGCGCGTGGGCGACAACCTCGCGCGGCTCGGTCTGCGCGCGCAGACGGTCGCTGGCGACGCGACCGCACCGGCGGCGTGGTGGGATGGACGCCCGTTCGCCCGCATCCTGCTCGACGCGCCGTGCAGTGCGACCGGCATCCTGCGCCGTCAGCCGGACATCCGACTGCATCGCCGCGCGAGCGACCTGCCCGCGATCGTGGCCGTCCAGGCCGCCCTGCTCGACGCGCTCTGGCCGCTGCTCGCACCGGGCGGCCGGCTGGTCTACGCGACCTGCTCGGTGCTGATGCGCGAGAATGCTGCGCAGATCGATGCCTTCCTCGCCCGCACGCCGGATGCGCGGGCCGCGACCGGCCTGCCCGCCTGGTTCGGCCGGCCCGCGGGCGCAGGACGACAGAACCTGCCCGGCGAGAATGGCATGGACGGATTCTTCTATGCGCTGCTCGACAAGTCGTCCTGAACGCCACACGTCGGTCGTAGTCCTCCTCGCGCTGCTGCTCGGCGGCTGCGCCGTACTCGGCTCGCCGGCACGGCTCAAGATCGCCGCGGCGCGTCTCGTGGCGCACGGCGACACCGCGCGGCTCGGCCTCGACTGCCGCTGGCAGCCGAGCGCGGCGATGCTCGATGCGCTTGACCACGGCATCGCGCTGGTGCTGCGCGTCACGGTGACCGCCGAGGGCGAGCCGCGCTTCGGCCTGCTGCGACCTTCGCTCGCCACGCGCGAACATCGCATCGAACTGCGCTATTTCCCGTTGACCCGCCAGTACCAGCTGCGCGATCTGGATGGCGGCCGCATGCAGAGTTTCGCCGTGCGCGCGGCTGCGCTGGCCGCGCTCGAGAACCTCGATTTCACGCTCGACGCCTGGCCAGCCGCAGCGCGCAACCGCATCGCCGTGGAATTCGACGCCACGGCCCTGCCGGGCGCGCTGCGCCTGCCGTCGCTGGTGCAATCCGGCTGGCGCCAGGCGGTCGCCGAACACCTCATGGCGGAACCGGCCGGATGAGCTGGATCACGCGCCGCCTGCTGCCCGCGCTCGCCGTGCTCGCCCTACTCGGCAGCGCGTTGCTGCTGGCCAACGACGCGGCCGGCGGCAGCAACCGGCTCGGCCATTTCTATCCGTGGATCCTCGGGCTCGCCGCCGCCGCGCTGCTCGTGCTACTGGCGGTGATCGGCCAGCGTCTGCTGCGCCTGGTGCGCGATGCGCGCCGTCAGGTGCCCGGTGCGCGCCTGACCCGGCGCCTGCTCGGCATGCTGATGCTGCTCGCCGTACCGCCGGTCGTCGTGGTCTACGGCTTCGCGATCGACTTCCTCAATGCGACGGTCGACGCCTGGTTCAACGTGCGCCTCGAGCAGGCGCTGGACGATGCGCTCGAGATCGGCCGACTGTACGTCGACGACCGCCTGCAGTCCGCCGAGAAGGCCAGCGCCGATCTCGCCACGGAACTCGCCGGGCGTTCCGACGAAGCCCTGCAGGGCGCGCTCGATGAGGCCATCGACCGGCTGCAGGCGACCCAGATCAGCGTGTTCGACGGCGCCGGCACGACGCTCGCCACGGCAAGTTCCGACCCGCGCTACCTGAATCCAGTATTCCCGGATGCGGCCACGCTGATGCGCCTGTCCGGCGGCGGGCGCTACGCCGGGGCCGAGCCGCTCGGCGAGACGCTCGCATTGCGCGTTCTGGTCCGCGCGCAAGGCGAGCGGCCGGGCCGCGAGCGGCTGCTGCAGGCGCTGTTCCCGCTACCCGAGCGGCTGCGTCCGCTGACCCAGCGCGTCGAGGCGGCGAGCTTCGATTTCCAGCGCCTGAAGTTCCTGCGCTCGTCGCTGAAGCTCACGTTCTCCCTCGTGCTGACTTTCGTGCTGCTGCTGTCGGTGCTGTTCGCGCTGCTGACCGCGTTCGGTGTCGCACGCCGGCTGGTCGCGCCAATCGGCCGCCTCGCCGCGGCCACGCGCGCGGTCGGCGCGGGCCGCTACGACACGCCGCTCCCGGTCGGTCGCGACGACGAGCTCGGCTTCCTGCTCGACTCGTTCAGCCAGATGCAGCGCGAGCTCGAGCGCACCGGCGCGCGCGCGCAACGCAGCGCACAGGAGACCGAGACCCAGCGCAGCTATCTGAAGGCCGTGCTCGAGCATCTGTCGACTGGCGTAGCCGGCCTCGACCGCGAAGGCGTGCTGCGCACCGCGAACCGGGCGGCCGAGACGATCCTCGGCCTGAGCCTCGCGCGCCATCTCGGTCAGCCGCTCGCCGCGCTGCGCCACGATCGTCCGGAGCTCGCGCCGGCGCTCGACCCGCTGCTGCGCCATCTGCGCGAGGGTGTACGCGACTGGCGCGAGGAAGTCGTCATCGAACGCGCCGGCGAGCGGCGCGTGCTGATGCTGCATGGCATCGAACTCGCCGCCGGCCAGGCCGATGACGGCGGCTACATCGTCGTGTTCGACGATCTCACCCTGCTCAACCGCGCCCAGCGCGATGCGGCCTGGGCCGAGGTCGCGCGCCGTCTCGCGCACGAGGTGAAGAATCCGCTGACGCCGATCCAGCTCGCCGCCGAACGCCTGCGCCGGCGCTTCATCGGCCGCCTGCCGGCCGAGGAGACCGAACTGCTCGACCGCGCCACGCATACGATCGTCAGCCAGGTCGAAGCGCTCAAGGCGCTAGTCAACGCGTTCGGCGACTATGCACGTCCGCCGCAGCTCGCCGCGCGCCCGCTCGACCTGCACGCGTTGACCGGCGAAGTGCTCGATCTCTACGAGAACGATCAGCGCCTGAAGCTCACCCGCCGCTTCGCCCCCGGCGAGCTCATGGTGCGCGCGGACGCGGGCCGGCTGCGCCAGTTGCTGCACAATCTGGTCAAGAACGCACTCGAGGCAATCGGTGATGCACACAAGCCGCACCTCGAGATCGATACGCGGCGCATCGGCGACGGCGGCCGCGCCTTCGTAGAGCTCGCTGTGGCCGACAACGGTCCAGGCCTACCCGACGGTTTCGGCGAGCGCTGGTTCGAGCCGTACACGACGAGCAAGGCCAAGGGCACCGGCCTCGGTCTCGCCGTGGTCAAGAAGATCGCCGAGGAACACGGCGGCAGCGTGCGCGCCGAGAACCGTCCGGAAGGCGGCGCGGTGTTCACGCTGCGGCTGCCGCTGGAGTGAGCGGAAGCCGGAAAATGCACATGGGATTTTTGGCATGAGTCAGGATTTCACGCCGTCGCCGCACGATGCGCGGATCGAGTGGCGGCAACTCGCCCTCTTCTTCCTCGTCGCGTGCGCGATCCTCGCCGCGGGCATCGGCCTGCGTGATCCGTGGCCATCCGACGAACCACGCTTCGTGTTGGTGGCGAAGCAGATGGTCGAGAGCGGCGACTGGCTGTTCCCGCATCGCGGCCAGGAGTTGTATGCGGAAAAGCCGCCGCTGTATTTCTGGATGCTGGCCGGTGCGTACGCACTGACCGGCAGCTGGCGCTGGAGCTTCCTGCTGCCTTCGCTGCTCGCCGGTCTGGGCGTGCTGTGGCTGACCTACGATCTCGCACGACGACTGTGGAACCACCGCGCCGGCCTGTACGCAGCGATGGCCGTGCTCGCGGCCGTACAGTTCGTGTACCAGTTCAAGCGCGCGCAGATCGATCCCAGCCTCACGTTCTGCACCACGCTGGCGTTCTATGGCCTGTGCCGACATCTCCTGCTGGGACCGCACTGGGATTGGTTCTGGGCCGCGTGCCTCGTCGCCGGGGCAGGCGTGGTGATGAAGGGCGTGGGTTTCCTCCCGCTGCTCCTGCTGCTGCCGTACGCGCTGCTGCGGCGGGGGCGCTGGCAAGGACTCGCGGAGTTCGGCCGCAGTGAGCTGGCGCGCTGGAGCCTCGGCGTGCTCGCCTTCCTCGCACCGATCGCGGCATGGCTGGGGCCGATGCTCGCGGCGGCGACGCGAGGCGGCGATCCCGCGCACCAGGCTTATCTGCACGACCTGCTGTTCCGCCAGACCGCCGAACGCTTCGCCAATCCGTGGCACCACCACGAGCCCTTCTGGTACTTCGGCGAGATCGTGCTGCTGTTCTGGGCGCCGTTTTCGCTGGCCTTCTTCTGGCTGTGGCGCGACTGGCGCGAGGCCTGGCGCGCGCGCGCGGCTCGCACGTGGCTGCCGCTCGCCTGGGCATTGATGGTGCTGCTGCTGTTCAGCCTGAGCGCCGGCAAGCGCGACATGTACATCCTGCCCGCGCTGCCGGCGTTTGCCGTGGCCGCGGCACCGTTCCTGCCGGCGCTTACCGAACGGCACGGCTTCCGCCTCGCGCTGTGGGTGTTCACGCTCGCGCTGGGGTTGCTGCTGCTTGGCCTGGGCGCCAGCGCCTGGCACGATGGTCACGCGAACTTCATCGGCAAGCTGCTCGAAGGGCGCGGTGCGGATGAAGTCACGCGCGCACTTGGCATGCTGCTCGTCGCGCTCGGCGCGGCTGGCACGCTGGCCGCGCTGATATTGCGCCCGCGGCGTGCCGTGGCCGCCACGGCGGTGCTGCTGACGATCCTCTGGCTCGGCTATGGCTTCGGCGTGCACCCGCTGCTCGACCCGAGCAGTTCCTCGCGCGTGCTAATGCAGGCGGCACGCGCCGCAGCCGGCCCTGAGATCACGCTGGGCCTCGTGGACTGGAAGGAGCAGAACCTCCTGCAGGCGGTCGGACCCGTGACGGAATTCGGCTTCCGCGCCAGACGCGGCGAACAACTGCGCCGCGCGGAACGCTGGCTGCGCGAAGCACCCGCAGAGCGGCGCCTGTTCGTGCAGGATGCCGACGAGGGCGAACGCGACTGTCTGCGTCTGGATGCCGGACATGCCGAGCGCGTGGGCATCGCCAATCGCCGCACCTGGTGGCTGGCGGGCGTGGAGGCCATCGACGGTTCCTGCCAATGAACGACGAGACACCGATCGATGCGGTCATCACCTGGGTCGACGGCAGCGATCCCGCGCATGCGGCGCGTCTCGCTGCCCATCTCGCCGGCACCGGCGGCCAGCGCCCGTCCGCGGCGCACCCCACGCGCTTCAACGATGCGGGCGAGATCGACTATTGCGTCACCTCGATCCTGCGCTACGCGCCGTGGATCCGCGCGATCCATATCGTTACCGACCGGCAGACGCCGGCACTGATCGCGCGACTCCGGGACACGCCCCACGCCGGGAAGCTGCGCCTCGTCGATCATCGCGAGATCTTCGCCGGCTACGAGCGGCATCTGCCGACGTTCAACAGCCGCGCCATCATCACCGCCCTGTGGCGCATCCCGGGACTCGCCGAGCGGTTCCTGTACTTCAACGACGACTTCGTGCTGCTGCAGCCGGTGACCCCGCAGGATTTCTTCCGCGACGAGCGGATGGTGCTGCGCGGCGACTGGCAGTTGCAGTCGAGGTACAGGCCTCTGCGCCGCCTGATCGCCGTATTGCGGCGCTGGCGCGGCGGCGATCCCGCCACGGCCCGCGTGCGCAACCTCGCCGCGCAGGAGGACAGCGCGCGCCTCGCGGGCTTCGAGCGTGATTACCTGCGCATGTACCACAATCCGTTTCCGCTGCGCCGCTCCACGCTGGAGACATTCTTCGCGCGGCACCCCGACCTGCTCGAGCACAACCTGAGCTTCCGCCTGCGTTCGCCGCAGCAGTTCAAGACCGAAGTACTCGCTGCGCACCTCGAATTCGCACGCGGCATGGCCGTGCTCGACGACCGCTTGCGTACGGTGCAGCTGAAACCGAGCGAGCAGTGGTTTCCGCGCCTGAAACGCAAGCTCGCGCGGGCCGATGCCGACCCGCGCTTCGCGTTCGCCTGCGTGCAGAGCCTGGAGCTCGCTCCGCGCCCTGTGCAGGAACACCTCGTCGCCTGGCTCGACCGCCGCATCGGGCGCCTGCCCGGACCGTAGGCCACCTCAGCAGCACGGTGAGCGCCGCAGCGTCTCCGACGCTCTGCCGTGTGCACGGCAGGGGGCCTCGGATCGGCAGCACGTGCGGGGCCTGCCCGAGATTGCGTGCGCCCGGGCGGCTACGGGTGCTCGTGCCAGGCAAGACGGCAGGCCCGCATGAGCACCGGCCCGATCAGACCATGTCGACTAGACCAGCCGGCGCGGAAGGGGCTGATCCCCGTCGCGGCGCTACGGACGGACTGTGACGGGGTATGCATTCCAGCCTCGCTTCAGGGCAGCGACCACGCCGACCGCGTGCCGCACGGCACAGACTGCCGTCATGCGCACAAAGTCTAATCCGGGACATGCTCCAGTAAGAGCGCGACTGCGCTAGCATCGGCTGCGACGTTCGACCGCACTGCAGGGAGAGGGCGCCATGCGCGACACCGACATTCCGGTCAAGACCGAAGCGGGCCATCGCGAACTCGGCCAGCGTCAGCACAAACTGCATGCCCGTGCGCGCTCCATACTGATCGCCATCCACGGCGAGTTGCATGTCGCCGAATTGCGTGCCCAGTTCCGTGCGCTCGGCGATGTCGATGCCATCCTGCGCGAGCTGGCCGATGCCGGCCTGATCACGACGGCCGTCGATGCGGCGGCCGCCACAGGATCGACGGCCGCGGAGCCCGTCGGTGCGCGGATCCCGGCCGCGCAGATCGCCAAGCAGTTCATGAACGAGAGTGCCGTGGCCGCGATCGGCCCATGGCCGAGCGCGTTGATGTTCACCTTGAAGCTCGAGCACTGCTACACAGCTGACGAGTTGCGCGGCCTGCTGCCCGAATACCAGCGCGTGGTCGGCAAGGCCAAGGGCGCCGAGTTCGCCGAGGCGATGGCACAGCGTGCCGAGGCTCTGCTCGTAGCAGGCTGAGCGCGCTGGGCGCCGGGTCGCCGGCCGTACGGATGCGGCCACCGCGTCCAGCAGCCGCGCTCGGGAGTCTCCGCCGACGGTGCGCTTAGTCGATGTCGCCCGCCGACGAGGAAACCGTCGTGCGATATCGAGCCACCCGGGCGAGTTCGCTACTCTGCTGACCAGACGCGCGTTGCGGTTGTCGACAGGCACGCGCCCGGCCATCCGGCACGCAGAAGACTCTGAGGCGAGCGGTCTGGCAACCGTGCAAGCGGCTCACGTAATGCTCGAGGTTGCCTGATGAGCCCATGGACCTGCCAGCTAACGCGTGCTCGCGAAATTCGGATGACCCGTACAGCGACCGCGGCAGTGGCGTGACAGGCGCGGCACGCGGCCCACGGATGGCGGGCCGGCGCCAGACGTTCCAACCGTCGCGCTGGAATGTCAGAATTCCGCAGCAATGGCAACATTCCTGCTGCATGCCACGGAACGTTACGGCGTGCCCATCCTCGCGCCGCTCGCGGCCACGCTGCGCCGGTCCGGGCACACACCGGCATGGTTCATCGACAACCGCGATGCGGTGAGGCTGCCCACGGGTGAGCATCGGCTCGCCAGCCCGGCGGAGGTCACCCGCTTCGCACCGCGCGCGGTATTCAGCGCGGCGAACGTCGTGCCGCATTTCTTCCCGGGCGCCAAGGTGCAGGTCTTCCACGGCTTCAATGCCGAGAAGCGCCCTGCCGACCGCGGCCATTTCCGTATCCGTGGCCTGTTCGACCTGTACTGCACGCAGGGTCCGTCGACGACCTTGCCGTTCCGTGAACTGGCCGCACGGCATCGCCACTTCACGGTCGTAGAGACCGGCTGGCCAAAGCTCGATCCGCTGTTCGCCGAACCATCACCGCTGCCCGCGCTGCACCTACCCGACGACCCGCGTCCGGTGGTGATGTACGCCGCGACGTTCACCCCGTCGCTGTCGTCGGCGCCGTGGCTGTATGACGAGCTCGCGCGCCTGATCGCGCGCGGCGACCGCTACTGGCTGCTCACGCTGCACCCCAAATGCGATCCCGCACTGATCGCGCGCTACCGCACCCTGGCCGGCCCGCATGCACGCTTCGTCGAGGCCGAGGATCTTGTCGCCGCGGAACGCGCGGCCGACGTGCTCGTTTCCGATACCTCGTCGGTGATCGCCGAGTTCGTGGTCCAGCACAAGCCGGTGGTGACGTTCCGCAACCGCCAGCCACAGCCCTACATGCTCGACATCGCTACGCCCGCTGCGCTCGACGCGGCACTGGCGCGCGCGCGCGCTGCGGACGGGCATCTGCGGGCCGCGCTCGCGGCCTCGGCCGAGTTGATCCACCCGTGGCGCGACGGCCGCTCCAGCGAGCGCGTGGTCGCGGCGACCGAGGCCCTGCTCGGCGGCCGCCTCGGCCGGCTCGCGCCGAAGCCCGGCAACTGGTGGCGCAAGCTGCAGCTGCGCTGGCGGCTCGGCTATCTCGGTCGCTGAACACTGCCGGCACGTCCGCTCCGCGCAAGCTGAACCGCGTGGCCCTCCGTCACACGCGGGGCGTCGCGGGCTTGCGCTATTCTTGCCCCTCGCTTCCCCCCGCAGGCAGAGCATGGCTTCCGGTCACATCCTGGTCGTCGACGACGAACCCGATATCCGCAGCCTGGTCAAGGAAATCCTCGAGGACGAGGGCTTCCAGGTCAGCGTCGCCGAGAACGCGGCCGGTGCGCGCGAGGCGCGCCGCCAGCAGCGTCCGGATGTAGTCCTGCTCGACATCTGGATGCCCGACCTCGACGGCATCAGCCTGCTGCGCGAATGGGCCGAGCCGGGTGGGCTGTCTTGTCCAGTGATCATGATGAGCGGCCACGGTACGGTCGAGACCGCGGTCGAGGCCACGCGCCTCGGCGCCTACGACTTCATCGAGAA
>CAYYHP010000009.1:0-11265 GCA_964471815.1 uncultured Rhodanobacteraceae bacterium | reverse complement strand
TCGCTTGCCAAGCTGCTGCTGACCGTCGAGCGCGCGCTGGAAGCGAGCCGGCTACGTCAGGAGAACGAGGGCCTCAAGCGCCAGATCCCGGTGCCGCTCGAACCGATCGGCAGTTCGCGCGCGATGCAGGCGCTGCGCGCGCAGCTCGAGCGGCTCGCCGGTCACGATGCCTGGGTGCTGATCCGCGGCGAACCCGGCGCCGGCAAGGAATCGCTCGCACGCTGGTTGCACGAGAAGAGTGCGCGCCGCGAGCGCGCCTTCGTCGCGGTGGCGCCAGGCTCGATCGCGCGCGAGCACGCTGCGCAGGCCCTGTTCGGTCAGGAGGACGGCAGCGGCGTGCAGTACGGCCTCCTGGAGCAGGCCAACGGCGGCACCCTGTTCCTCGACGAGGTCGCCGAACTCGATCCGGAACTCCAGCTGCGCCTCTCGGCCGCGCTCGAGCGGCGCGCGCTGATCCGCTGCGGTGGCCGCGAGCCGGTGGCGCTCAATCTGCGCGTGATCGCCGCGAGTGCACAGGATCTCGAGCAGCTCGTCGCCATCGGCCGGTTCCGCGAGGAGCTCTACTACCAGCTCAAGGTCGTGCCGCTCGTCGTGCCGGGCCTGCGCGAGCGCATCGAGGACGTGCCGGAGCTCCTGCGCTATTACGCGGACTTCTTCTCGAACCGCGAGAAGCTGCCGTACCGGCATTTCCCGGTCGCGGTGCAGAACCGGCTGCGCAATTACACCTGGCCCGGCAACCTGCGCGAGTTGCGCAATCTCGTGCAGCGCCTGCTGATCCTCGGCGCGACTCCCGAGGTCGATCTGGCCGAGGTCGAACAGGCGCTCGGCAGCGCCGGCGCGGCCGCGGCGCCCGCGCCACGCCTGCCGCGCATCGATGGTTTCGACATTGATTTCGGCCTGCCGCTGCGCGAGGCGCGCGAGCAGTTCGAGCGCGCCTATCTCCTGCGCCAGCTGCAGGAGGCCGGCGGCAGCGTCGGCCGACTGGCCAAGGCGGTCGGCATGGAGCGCACGCACCTTTACCGCAAGCTGCGCGATCTCGGCGTGGACGTGCGGGCCGTGGTGCGCGAGGACTGAACGCCGGCATGCGGTGTCCCTTCCGTTTCGGCGATGGCGGCGGACGGGATGGCCGACTCCACGCGAAGCGCCGGCTGTCCAGTCGCCGACCGGTACCGGCGCATGAGCGGTGAACTGATCGCCCGCCTCGAG
Organism: uncultured Rhodanobacteraceae bacterium; assembly: GCA_964471815.1. Classification (GTDB taxonomy): domain Bacteria; phylum Pseudomonadota; class Gammaproteobacteria; order Xanthomonadales; family Rhodanobacteraceae; genus Tahibacter. The sequence continues at coordinate 10,059 of CAYYHP010000009.1, read as the reverse complement.
AGCCAGCTCGGCGGTCCGCGCGACGGCGCCCTGCTGCGCTTCTCGCTCGCCAATGCCCATGCCGCGGCGGGGCACGCCGAGGCCGCGCTCGAGGCCTGCCGTGCGGCCCTGGACTTCGATCCGCAGTACTCGGCCGCCTGGAAGCTGCTCGGCCGTCTGCTGGCGCAGACCGGCGACGTCGCGGGCGCCATCGCGGCCTACGAACGTGGCATCGCCGCCGCCGCCGCCCGCGGCGACGTGCAGGCCGGGCGCGAGATGGGCGTATTCCTGCGTCGCCTGACGAGGCCGGCCACGCCAGACTGAGCCGCATCGGCACGTACCGCCTGCACAGCCCGTGGTTCGCCGCAGGCCCTGCGGATGACGGCTGACCGCTCCGGGACACTGTGGCAGGATGCGGACCAAGGGGGAGGCGCATGCACGACGACGACATCACCTTGCCGGCGAATCCGGCGGCTGCCGGCACGCCGGCGTCCGCGCTGCCCGATCCTGAGACGATCGGCCCGTACCGGATCGTCGGCGTGCTCGGCGAGGGCGGCATGGGCCGCGTCTATCTGGCCCGCGAGGACCATCCGCCACGCGAGGTGGCGCTGAAAGTCGTGCGTCGCCTCTCTGCACTCGATGCAGCGCGCTTCGAGCGCGAGATTGAGCTCCTCGCACATCTCGAACACCCGGGCATCGCGCGCCTGTACGCGGCCGGCGAGGCCAGCGTGGCCGGCACGTTGTTGCCGTATCTCGCGATGGAGTACGTGCGCGGCCGCGATCTCCTCGCACACACCGCCGCCGAGCGGCTCGATCTCGCCGCACGCCTGCGTCTCGTGGTCGCGGTCTGTCGCGCCGTGCATTACGCGCACGGCCGCGGCGTGATCCACCGCGACTTGAAGCCCGGCAACATCCTCGTCGATCCGCACGGCCAGCCGAAGGTCCTCGATTTCGGCATCGCCCGCGCACACGTAGCGGGTGGGCGCGAGCTGACCCTCGCCGGTCAGGTCATGGGCACGCTGCCGTACATGAGCGCCGAACAGCTCGCCGGCGATGCGGCGCGCGTCGACGCACGCAGTGACGTGTATGCACTCGGTGTGATCGCCTACGAGCTCGTCGCCGGCCGCCTGCCGCACCCGAAACTCGGCACATCAACCTTGTTCGAGGCACTCGACATCGTGCGCAACGAGGCGCCGCCGCGGCTGGCGAGCCTCGCGCCGGACGCGCGTGGCGATCTCGACACCGTGGTGATGAAGGCGCTCGCCACCGAGCCGGACCGGCGCTATGCCTCGGCCGCCGAGTTCGCAGCGGACCTCGAGCGCGTGCTCGACCATCGGCCGATCGAGGCGCGCCCGCCGACCCTGGGCTATCTCGCCTCGCGCTTCGTGCGCCGCCACCGGGCGCTGACCGCCGCGGCGGGCCTGAGCCTCGCCGCCCTGATCGCGGCGACGGCCGTATCGCTGCATTACGCATTCTCGGAAGCCGCTGCGCGCCGCGAGGCCGAGGACCGCGCCGCCGAGGCCGCTGCGGTCAATACCTATCTCGAGCGCATGCTGACATCGGCGGACCCCGAGCAGGCGATGGGCCGCGAGATCCGCGTGCGCGAGGTGCTTGATGTGGCCGCCGCTGATCTCGGCGCGGCCAGACTGCCGGATCTCACCGCCGCGCGGCTGTACCGCACGCTCGGCGCGACCTATCTGAGCCTCGGCGACGGCGAGCGCGCCGACGCGCTGTACGGCCAGGGCGAGCAACGCCTCGGCAGCGACCGCAGCGACCCCGGCCTGCGCGCGGATCTCGTCGGCGGACGTGCGGCGGCGCTGACCGCGCTCGGCCGCTACGACGAGGCCGAGAAGCGGCTGCAGGGCCTGCTCGCCGACGGCGCACCGCCGCTCGATGCCGAGCGCCGCATCGGCCTCATGCTGACCCGTGCGCAGATCCTCGGCGAGCAGGGCAAGGTCAAGGATTCGATCGCCCTGTTGCGCCAGCTCGTTCCCGAGGCCGAGCAGGCACTCGGCGCAGACCATCTGCGCACGCTGTCGGCACGCCACAACCTCAGCACGGTGCTGCAGATCGATGGCGCCTACGACGAGGCGCTCGCGGTCGAACAGGACGTGTATCGGCGGCATGCCGCGGTGTTCGGCGAGGACCATCCGCAGACCCTGTTCACGCGCAACCAGCTCGGCGTGCTGCTCGGCCAGCTCGGCCGCAACGACGAGGCCGAGGCCACGTTCCGCAGCACGCTCGACGCTCGCCGGCGCGTGCTCGGCGAGAAGCACCCGAGCACCGTCGTCACCCGGCAGAATCTCGGCGCGCTGCTGATCCGCAACGGCCACCTGCAGGACGGCGTGGCGCTGGTGCAGGACGTGGTCGAAGCCTTGCGTGCCGCGCGCGGCGCGGACGATCCGAAGACGCTGATCGCGCAGAACATCCTCGCCTACGGCCTCGAGGATCTCGGCGAGCTCGACCGGGCCGAGACGGTACTGCGCGAGATCATCGCCGCGCAGGAACGCCAGGGTGGTCCGCAGCATCCGGATTCGTTCCCGCTGCGCAACAACCTCGGCATGCTGCTGATGAAGCGCGGCAAGCCGGCCGAGGCGCTCGTGCAGTTCGATCTGCTCGATGCCGCCGTGCAGAAGTCACTCGGCGCGGACCATCCGTATGCGGCGATCTTCGCCAGCAACCGCGGCGAATGCCTCGCCCGCCTCGGCCGTCTCGCCGAGGCACGCCAGGTGCTCGAAGACAGCCATCGCCGCCTGACCGAGAAACTCGGCGCCGGCCACGAGCGCACGCGCACCGCGGGCGAACGCCTGGCCGCGGTCTATGACCGCCTCGGCCTCGTCACGGAAGCCCGGGCGCTGCGCGCGAAACCGGCGAGCGCGCCATGAGCCTGTCGATCCTGCTCGCGCTGCCGTTCGCCACCGCGGCGGTACTGCTCGGCTGGCGCGTGCGCCGTCTCGAACGCATGCTCGGCACAGTGCGCACCGATCTGGCCCGTCGCGAGGCCGCGCTGCGTGAACACGCCGCGGCCAGCGAGCGCGAACGCATCTTCAACGACCTGCACGACGACCTCGGTGCACGCCTGCTCGGCATGATCCACGAAGCCGCCACGCCGGCCGAAGCCGATCGCGCACGGGCCGCGCTGCAGGACCTGCGCGACGTGGTCACGCGCTCGCGCGGCACGCCGGGCACCCTGCTCGACGTGCTGGCGGACATCCACGGCGAAGTCGCGCAGCGGCTCGCGGCGGTCGGCATGGAACTGGACTGGGAGGCCGCGCCGGATCTGCCCGACCCGGCGCTCGATACAGCGCGCGCGCTGCATCTGCACCGCATCGTGCGCGAGGCGGTCAGCAATGCGATCCGTCATGCCGAGGCGCGACGCCTGCGCGTGCGCCTGCGCCGGCATGGCGAGCGCCTGTGCCTGGATCTCACCGACGACGGCAGCGGCGAGGCGCTCGCGGCGGTCGGCCGCGGCGCCGGCACGCGCGGCATGCAGGACCGCGCGCGCGAGCTGGCCGGCGAGATCCGCTGGGCACCGGGCACCGAGCGCGGTACCAAGGTCGTGCTCGAATTCCCGCTGCCGGCGGACGGCACGACGGCGGCGGCATGAACGCACCGCACACCGCCTGGATCGTCGAGGATCTCGCCTCGAGCCGCGTCTGGCTCGCCCAGGCGCTGGAGGCGGCGTTTCCGGGCATCGCACTGCGGGAAGCCGATTGCCTGGCCGCAGCGCAAGCCTGCGTGCGGGAGCCGCCGGATCTCGCGCTGATCGATCTGGGTCTGCCGGACGGGTCGGGCATCGCATTGATCGAGGCCCTGCGCGCGGCGGGCGCGCCGACGCGCTGCGTGGTCGCGACCGTGTTCGACGACGACGCCCACCTGTTCCCGGCCCTGCGTGCCGGCGCGGAAGGGTATGTGCTCAAGGACCAGCCGCCCGCGGCGCTGGCGCTGATCCTGCGCGGCATCGCCACCGGCCAGCCGCCGCTGTCGCCATCGATCGCACGGCGCCTGCTGCGCCACTTCCAGCCGCCGTCGCCCGCGACGGCGACGACGGAGGAAGGGCTGACCGCGCGCGAGAACGACGTGCTGCGGCTGGTGGCCAAGGGCTTTACCGTTCCCCAGGTGGCCGAGGCCCTCGGCCTGTCCCGGCACACCACGGCGGGCTATCTGAAGGACATCTACCGCAAGCTGCGTGTCGGCTCGCGCGCCGAGGCGACGCTCGAAGCCGCCCGCCGCGGGCTGGTCTCGACCGCCTGAGACCGCCGCAGCCGCATGTCCGACTCAGCGGCGCCAGGCCAGCGCGCCGAGCGTTGCGCACAGGCCGGCGAGGATCAGCAGGCCGAGCCGGTCGAGCGCCGGCACCGGCTGCACCGCACCGACCGCCGCGCCACCGCCGCCGACCTGAGCCGAGCCGAAGCCGTCGAGGTAGACGTAACCGCCGTGCCCGCCGAGCGAGCAGTCCGCAGCGATCGCGGTCAGCTCGACGGTCTGGCCGACCGCACTGTTCGGCAGCACCGCATCCACGTTCTGGAACGGCAGGTACTTCCAGCTTCCCGTACCGGCGAGGAAGTTCACGCCGGGCTGATTCGAATAGGCGAACTGCTCGAACAGCACGCTGTTGTCGGCGGTGTTCTTGACCACGACGTAGAAGTACGGCTGCTGCTCGGGCGAGTGGTTCGGATCGTCGAGCACCGGCGCGAACGCGAAACGGATGTGTGGCTTGCCGTCGGCCGGGTCGATGTCGGCCGAGGTGACCTGGCCGCTCTGCATGAGCGTAGTCACCAGTGCGCCACCGTTCTCGTCGTTGATCTTGGCGGTGTACTGGCCGACGCGCGGCAATACGATCTGTGGCGCGCGCGGGTCGGAAATGGCGCCGACGATGGCCGACGGTCCCGGGCTGCCGGCAGTGATCTGCACGCTCGCCCCCGTGAACGGCTGCGAACCGGACAGGCCGGGGTTGTAGCCGCCGCCGAGCGTCCAGCTGGCGTAGCTGTTCTGCTCGAAGCCGCCATTGGTGAAGATCGCGTGCGCCGGCACGGCGGCGCCGAGCAGGACGAGGACGGCGAAACCGCCGCACAGGGCTTTGCTAACCATTGAAGCTCTCCAGGGTTGGACGGGGCGGCAGGCAACCGCCCGTGAGGAAAATCAGGGATCGGCCGGGCGCCGTTCGCGCACGAGGACCATGTCGGGGGCGGCCGCACGGGCCCGCGCCTCGATCGCGGCGCGCTCGACGACCGGCGTGGCGTACTGCAGGTCGAAGGCGACGACCTCGGCCCGCTGCGGACCGATCTCCGACAGGCGCAGCAGACGCTGCAGGCAGGACCGGCCCGCTCCGCAGCCCGGGCCGAGCGGCCGCGCCAGCACGTCCTGCCGCCAGGCCTCGATGACCGTGGCCGGCGTTCCGGCCGGGAAGCGTGCGACGTACTCGAAGCGCGTGCCGGCGTCGACGCGGGCCTCGCCGGCCGTTGCCGGCCGCACCGGCATCTCGGCCGGGCGTGGATGCAGAGCGGCGTAGGACGCCACGATGGATGCACCGAGCAGGGCGAACCCGATCGCGCGCCGCGCAGTGCGGCCCAAGACAATGGCCATGACATCCCCCGAGTCTGGCGATGGCCGCAGGCTGCGCGGCCGTTTCGATGCGGGGATGCTAGGCAAGCCGTGCCGTGCCGACGACCCCGCGAATATGGGGTTCCGTACCGCAATGCGCCGGTTTCATCAGATCGTAGACGCGGCTTCAGCGATGCAGCCGGTAGGGATTCGGCTCGTCCGGGGAGGGGCGATACCGGTAGCGCTTGTAGTGCCACTGGTACTGGTCGAAGGCGAGATTCACGCAGGCTTCGATGCCACGGTTCAGCGCGGCGACCGCGGTCGGCAGATCCGGATCGGCCACGGCGGGCTCGGCAGGATGGAAGCGGATGCGATAGCCGATGCCGTCTGGCAACCGCTCGGCGAACGCGAACAACACCGTGGCCCCGGTACGCTGGGCCAAGCGCGAGACCAGGACCATGGTCAGCGCGGGCACGCCGAAGAATGGCGCGAACTCGCCGTCGCCCTGCTTGGGCAGTTGATCCGGCAGGATGCCGACCACGCCGCCGGACTGCAGCCTCCGGTACAGCGTGCGGATGCCGGCGCCCTCGGCGCGCACCTGTTCGGGACTCAGGGCGCCGCGCGCGCGGATCAGCAACGGCTCGATCGCGGCGTGCCGCGGGGGCCGGTAGACGATGGCGAGCGGCGTCCGGCTGCACAGCCAGAAGTTCAGAAGCTCCCAGCAGCCGAGATGTGGCGCGGCGACGATCAGGCCCTTGCCGCTCCGGCAGGCGGCCTCGAACAACGCCTCGTTCTCGACCTCGCACACGAGGGTCAGCGCCCGTTTGGGTCCCGCGCCCCAGACCTTCGCAACTTCTGTGATGGAGCGCCCGGTTTCGACGAGGACACGTTCGGCTGTCAGGCGCTTTTGCGTTGCATTGGCCAGTGGCATCACCAGGTCGAGGTTGATCTCGGTGTGGCGGCGCAACTTGCCCTGCGACCACCACAGCACGCGGCCGAGCCCGGCGCCGGCCGCATGCAGCCAGGACAGCGGCAGACGTCCGCACAGGCGGATCGAGGCGAACAGGATGGCGACGTACCAGCGCATGGAAGTGCCGGATTCTAGCGGCCATGAGGTCGGGCCGCGCGCCAGCGGCATTGACCTGCCCTGCGGCCGCCGGCACCATCGCCCGCCCGCCGCCTCGTCGATTCCGCATGATCGCCTTGATCCAGCGCGTCAGCCGCGCGCATGTCGAAGTCGACGGAGAGACGGTTGGCGCCATCGATGCGGGCCTGCTGGCGCTGGTCGCGGTTCAGCCCGGCGATGGCGAAGCCCAGGTCCGGCGCCTGCTCGACCGCCTGCTCGGTTACCGCGTGTTTGCGGATGCCGAAGGGCGCATGAACCGCTCGCTGGCCGATACGCGCGGTGGACTGCTCCTGGTGTCGCAGTTCACCCTCGCCGCCTATACGCGGAGCGGCATGCGGCCGAGCTTCACGACCGCCGCTGCGCCCGACGAAGCCGAACGCTGGTTCAACCGCCTGGTCGGGCTGGCCTGCGAGCGGCATGCCCCGGTGGAAATCGGCCGCTTCGGCGCCCATATGCAGGTGCACCTGGTGAACGACGGTCCGGTCACGTTCTGGTTGCAGGCGAGCTGAACGGCCATACAGCCGGAATTCGCGCATCCTGCGAATGCGCGAGCCGCGTCGCCCACGCGAGTACCCGCTGCCTATCTGCAGCAAGCCCGGATCGCGTCTACGGCGCGACCCCTTGACACCCCACCTATACTTCGAAGTCTTTGCCCCAGCCGCTACCTATCATGGCCATCGAGAACATCAACCCGCAGGAGCCGCAGTCGGATCTCAAGCTCCTGATCACCAAGGGACGCGAACAGGGTTACCTGACCTATGCCGAGGTGAACGATCACCTGCCCGATGACATCGTCGATCCGGAGCAAATCGAAGACATCATCTCGATGATCAACGGCATGGGCATCGAGGTGCACGAGGTCGCTCCCGACACCGAAATGCTGCTGCCCGAGGCGCCGGCCGCCGCGGACGACGACACCGCGACCGAAGAGGCCGTCGCCATGCTGGCCGCGGTCGATTCCGAGGTCGGCCGTACCACGGACCCGGTGCGCATGTACATGCGCGAGATGGGCACGGTCGAGCTCCTCACCCGCGAGGGCGAGATCGCGATCGCCAAGCGCATCGAGGAAGGCCTGAATCAGGTCCAGTCCGCGCTCGCGAGCTTCCCCTGGTCCATCCAGCTGCTCATCGAGGAATACGACCAGCACGCCGAGGGCAAGAAGCGTCTTTCGGAAGTCATATCCGGCTTCGCGGACATCGAGACGCCCGACGTCGCGGTGACCGAGGAAATGCTCGCCGACGAGGAAGGCGGCTCCGCTGCGGCCAAGGACATCGACGATGAATCCGAGGAGGGCGAGGAGGCCGCGCCCGGCGAGACGGGACCGGATCCGGCCGAGGTTGCCCGGCGCATGGATGAGCTGCGCCAGCTCTACGTGAAGTTCCAGAAGGCCGCCGAAAAGCACGGTCTGAGTGACAAGAAGGCCGAGAAGCTGCGTGACCAGATGGCCGAGGCATTCCTGAAGCTGAAGCTGCCGGCGATCATGATCGACAGCTTCGTCAGGAAACTGCGCGACGTGGTCAGCAACATCCGGCACCACGAGCGCGAGATCATGGACCTGTGCATCCGCCAGGCCAAGATGCCGCGCAAAGATTTCGTGCGTGCGTTCCCGGGTCATGAGACGGATACCGGCTGGGCCGAGGATCTGATCCGCAAGAAGCAGAAGTGGTCTTCGGGCATCCGCGCGCACCGTGACGCGGTCATCGCCGAGCAGGAGAAGCTGATCGGCATCGAGAAGGGCCTGTCCCTGGCCCTGCCCGACATCAAGGAAATTCATCGCGCCATGTCGATCGGCGAGGCCAAGGCCCGCCGTGCAAAGAAGGAAATGGTGGAGGCCAACCTGCGCCTCGTGATCTCCATCGCCAAGAAGTACACCAACCGCGGCCTGCAGTTCCTGGACCTCATCCAGGAAGGCAACATCGGTCTGATGAAGGCGGTGGACAAGTTCGAATACCGTCGCGGCTACAAGTTCTCGACCTACGCCACGTGGTGGATCCGCCAGGCCATCACCCGCTCGATCGCCGATCAGGCGCGCACCATCCGTATCCCTGTGCACATGATCGAGACCATCAACAAGCTGAACCGCATCAGCCGCCAGATGCTCCAGGAAATGGGCCGCGAGCCGACGCCCGAGGAACTGGCGAAGAAGATGGAGATGCCCGAGGACAAGATCCGCAAGGTGATGAAGATCGCCAAGGAGCCGATCTCGATGGAGACCCCGATCGGCGATGACGAGGATTCCCACCTCGGCGACTTCATCGAGGACACCAACGTCGATTCGCCGGTCGACTCGGCCACCTCGACGGGCCTATCCGAAACTGTACGCGATGTACTGGCCGGCCTCACTCCACGCGAGGCCAAGGTGCTACGCATGCGCTTCGGCATCGACATGAACACCGACCACACCCTGGAAGAGGTCGGCAAGCAGTTCGACGTGACGCGTGAGCGGATTCGCCAGATCGAGGCCAAGGCGCTGCGCAAGCTCCGCCACCCGAGCCGGTCGGAGCAACTGCGCTCGTTCCTGGATCTGGATTGATCCCGATAGCGACGGATTTCGCGGGTGAGCGATTCATCCGGCCAAAACCGCGACGATGGCCGGCGAGCCAGTGAATCCAGTGTCTAGCGATGACCGGGCGGCATGTCTCTGCTACCCGGCGATACATCCATCACGGCCATGTGCGAATGGCCTCGGTGGTAGTAGGCAAACGATCCGGGCCTGTAGCACAACGGTTAGTGCAGAGGACTCATAATCCTTTGGTTCTGGGTTCGAATCCCAGCGGGCCCACCATCTATTCATCCGAAGTAGTCCGGACGAAACCCACGAAACCCTTGAATCCCGCACTTCACGGGTTTTTGTGCGCTAACGTCCGGAGGCGTCCGATTGCAGCCGTGACAGAACGTGCGTAGATAGGCGAGTAGATCGCGCTGCTACTCACTCACACCCGGCCTACTTACCATGCTGACCGGTACAAAGCTCCGCGCGTTGCGCCCTCGATCCGCCCTCTACCGCGTGGCCGACTCACGCGGCCTCTGCATCGAAGTGAGCCCGAGCGGGAAGCCGGCCAACACCAGCATCCCGTGAAGTGATCGAAACCCCGCTAAACGCGGTTTTTTGTATCCGTGCATCTCCTGGCACTCCCGCAACCTCTGAGTTACCGCAAATCCAGAGGCTGTCTCGCGGCGATAGCTGTTCCGGCCAGGAGGTGGGTTAACGCCATTCTGGCGCTTTCCACGGTCCAGAATACAAAGTCTGAAGACAAGCCGTACTTACTTCGCGGCGAGCACAACACGTATCTACGAGCACAACACGTATCTACTGAGGCATCTGTCTGCCGATGAAGCCAGCCGGAGCACGATGATGGCGTTTCGGCTACCGGTTCCCCAGCACCGGAAAGCGCAACGCGCTTTCGCTG
>CAYYHP010000008.1:0-35011 GCA_964471815.1 uncultured Rhodanobacteraceae bacterium | reverse complement strand
TGCCAGCTCGCAGCAAACGCAGCTGCCGTCCGGACTCGCCACCGGCACCGGCGTGCGGGTGGTCGCCACCGAGAAGAATTTCACTCAGGGCAACACGCTGCAGACCGGCAACGCGCTCGATGTCGGGATCAGCGGCCGCGGTTTCTTCCAGGTACTGCTGCCGGATGGCACCGCGGCCTACACGCGCGACGGCAGTTTCCAGATGAACGCGCAAGGGGAGCTGGTGACTTCCTCCGGTTATGCCGTGCAGCCCGGCATCCAGATCCCCGATGGTGCTCAAAGCATCACCATCGGCTCCGACGGCACGGTCTCCGTGCAGATCGCCGGCCAGAGCACGCCGGTGCAGGTCGGCACGCTGAGCCTGACCGACTTCGTCAACCCGGCCGGTCTGCAGGCGCGCGGCGAGAACCTGTTCCTCGAGACGGCCGCGAGTGGGCCCGCACAGCAGTCCACGCCGGGCCTTTCGGGCCTCGGCACCCTCTCGCAGGGTTCACTCGAAAGCTCGAACGTCAACGTCGTCGAGGAGCTGGTCAACATGATCGAGACCCAACGCGCCTACGAGATGAACGCCAAGGCCATTTCGACCGTCGATGCGATGCTCGGCCATCTGACCAACAACCTCTGAGGCCGGTCATGCGCATCCTCCTGCCCTGCCTCGCGATGCTCCTCGCCGCCGGCTGTGCGACTGCACCGAGTGCGCCGCCACAGTACGCGCCGACCCTGCCGATCAGCGCCGAACCGGCACCCGCCTCGCCGGGCGCGATCTATCGAAGCGGCACCGAGATCAGCCTGTTCCAGGACCAGAAGGCGCGCCGCCCGGGCGATCTAATCACGATCCAGCTCGTCGAGCGCACCAATGCGAGCACCAGCGCCTCGACCAAGACCAAGAAGGATTCGGCCACCGAGATCGAAGCCCCGACCCTGCTCGGCGGTGCCGTGACCGCGAAGGGCCGGCCGATCCTGCAGAATTCGCTGTCCGGCGCGCGCAGCTTCGAAGGCTCGGGCGATTCCACGCAGAGCAACCGGCTCGAGGGCAGCCTGACCGTCACCGTCGCCGAGCGCCTGCCGAATGGCAATCTCGTCGTGCGCGGCGAGAAATGGCTGCGCCTGAACCAGGGCAACGAATTCGTGCAGATCCAGGGCATCGTGCGTCCGGCCGACATCGCGCCGGACAACACCGTGCTGTCCAGCCGTGTCGCCGACGCGCGGATCGCCTACAGCGGCCGCGGCGCGCTCGCCCAGTCGAACGTGATGGGCTGGCTCACGCGCTTCTTCCAGTCACCGGTCTTCCCGATGTGAGCCCGCCATGAAACGCGTCCTCGCGCTAATCCTGTGCTTCGCCTTCGTCGCGCCGGCGTTTGCCGAGCGAGTGAAGGATCTCGCCCAGGTCGCAGGCGTGCGCAGCAATCCGCTGATCGGCTATGGCCTCGTGGTCGGCCTCGACGGTACCGGCGACCAGACCAGCCAGGCGCCGTTCACCACGCAGAGCCTGAAGACCATGCTCTCGCAGCTCGGCGTGACGATGCCGGCCAACGTGAACCCGCAGCTGAAGAACGTCGCGGCGGTCGCGATCCATGCCGAGCTGCCGCCGTTCGCCAAACCGGGTCAGAGCATCGACGTGACGGTGTCCTCGATCGGCAACGCGGGCAGCCTGCGCGGCGGCTCGCTGCTGATGACGCCACTGCGCGGCGCCGACGGCGAGGTCTACGCGATCGCCCAGGGCAACCTGGTCGTCGGTGGCTTCGGCGTCTCGGGCAAGGACGGCTCGCGCGTGTCCGTGAACGTGCCGAGTGCCGGCCGCATTCCGAACGGGGCGATCGTCGAGCGCGCCCTGCCCGACGCACTGTCTGCGGGCGGCGACGAGATCACCCTGAACCTGCACACGCCGGACTTCACCACCGCGCAGCACCTCGCCGACGCGATCAACCGCCGGCTCGGCGCCGAAGCCGCGCGTCCGATCGACGCGGTCAGCATCGTCGTCAAGGCGCCGGTGGAACCGGCCGCGCGAGTCGGCTTCGTCGCCCAGGTCGAGAATGTCGAGCTGGAGCCCGGCGACGCACCGGCCAAGGTCGTGGTCAACGCGCGTACCGGCACGGTCGTGATGGGTGCACACGTACGCGTGATGCCGGCCGCAGTCGCACACGGCTCGCTGACCGTCACGATCGCCGAGCGGCCGAGCGTGAGCCAGCCGAACGCGCTGAGCGAAGGCCAGACCGTGGTCGTGCCGCGCTCGGACGTGAAGGTCGAGCAGGACGGCGGCAACCGGATGTTCCTATTCTCGGGCGGCGTGTCGCTCGAAGAGATTGTGCGCGCCGTCAATCAGGTCGGCGCCGCGCCGGGCGATCTGGTCGCCATCCTCGAGGCCTTGAAGCAGGCGGGCGCGCTGCGTGCCGAGCTGGAGGTCATCTGAACGGCGTGGCGACCAGACCGTCGGTACCGCTGCCGCCCTGCCCAATGGCGGCGCTGCGCGTTCCTGTGCGAGTAGTCCTATCATGACCGCGCGCATCTCCGACCTTAGCGACTTCGGCGGCCTCGACGCGCTACGCGCGAAGGCCGCGCAGCGCGATCCCGCAGCCACGGAAGCGACGGCCCGTCAGTTCGAAACCCTGTTCGCCGAGCAGCTAGTCAAGAGCATGCGCCAGACGAGCATGGGCGATGCGATGTTCCCGGGTCAGTCGCAGATCTACCGCGAGCTCTACGATCGCGAGATCGCCAGACGCCTGGCCCAGGGCAAGGGGCTCGGCCTCGCACCGCAGATCCGGCGCAGCCTGGAGCAGTCCGGCGCGGCGGCGCCGGCCAGTCCGCCGGGCCCTGCTGCCGGTGCCGCCGGCAATGGTGGCGCTGCCGGTACGAAGGCGATGGCGGTGAGCCAGGTCCGCAACGGCTCGGTGCTGCCACCGACGTCGGCGGGCGGAGGCGCATCCAGGGTGGCGCAACGTCCCTACTCGCTGGCCGCCTATGCCCGTCATCTACCGGCGCAGCGCGTTCCGGCCGCCATCGGTACGAACGTGACCGGTGCAGCCACCACGGCGCCACCGTCGGCGGCGAACGCACCGACGGCGCCGGCCGCCGCGATCCCGGCGCAGGGCGCGGCACCGCTCTTGCAGGGTACGGCCCCGGCCCGTTTTTCCAACGGCTCGAGACAATCCTGTGCTTCCGTCGGCGACGCGAACCACCCCCTGGGTTCATCGCCTTTATCCGCCTCGAGCCGCTTTTTTTCTCCCGACGACTTCGTCGCCGCCGTCTGGCCCCATGCCCAGCGCGCGGCGGCGGAGCTGGGCGTGAGCCCGCGCATGCTGGTCGCACAGGCCGCGCTCGAGACCGGCTGGGGCAAGCACGTCGTCGGCGGCGTGGATGCCTCGGGCAACAATCTGTTCGGCATCAAGGCCGGAGGCGGCTGGCAGGGCGCGACCGTGCAGGTCGCCACGCAGGAATACGCCGGCGGTCAGCTGCGCCGCGAGATCGCGAACTTTCGCGGCTACGCCTCGCTCGGCGAAAGCTTCGACGACTACGTGCGCCTGATCAAAACCAGCCCGCGCTACCAGAGCGCGCTCGCTGCTGGTCAGGATCACACCCGTTACGCACAGGCCCTGCAGCGCGCCGGTTATGCGACCGATCCCGCCTACGCCGCGAAGCTCACCTCGATCGCCAACGGCCCGGTACTCGACCGCGCGCTCAAGAATCTCGCCGACGCGCCGCTAATGGCGAGTAGGTAAGCCATGACCAACATCCTCTCCACCGGCACGTCCGCCCTGCTCGCCTTCCAGCGCGCCATGGCGACCATCAGCCACAACGTGGCCAATTCCGCCACGCCGGGCTACAGCCGTCAGCGCGTGTCGCTCGGCAGCCGGCCGGGCACGAATTACGGCTTCGGCTTCATTGGCAGCGGCGTGCAGGTACAGAGTGTCGAGCGCCTGGTCGATGGTCTTCTGACCGGCCGGAGTCTCGAAAGCGGCGCAGAGCTCGGCCGCCTCGGTCGCGTCTCCACCTTTGCTGCACGTTTCGATGGCATGTTTTCGGACAAGGCCAGCGGCATCGGCACGCCACTTTCGGACTTCTTCACCGCCGCGCAGGGCGTGGCGAGCACACCGACCAACAGCGCGGCACGCGAGGGCCTGCTCGCCCAGGCGCAGGCGCTGGTCGGTCGTTTTCACACGCTGCAGGGCCAGATCGACCAGATGGACCGCGAGGTCGATCAGGGGCTCAGCACCGGTGTGGCTGACGTCAACCGCCTGACCCAGGAAATCGCCGCGATCAACCAGGAAATCGTGCGCCAGACCGGCATGGCGAACGGCGCCCCGCCGAACGACCTGCTGGATCAGCGCGACCGGCTGGTCGCCGATCTGTCGGCCAAGATCGGCGTGACCACGATTGCGCAGGACGACGGCGCACTCAACGTGTTCACGCAGAGCGGCCAGACGCTCGTGCTCGGCACCACCGCACAGGCTCTGTCCACCGTTGCCGATCCTTATCGCCCGACCCGCCACAGCCTCGCGCTGAGCAGCGCGGCGGGGCTAGTCAACCTGCCGGATACGGCCGTCGGCGGCGAACTCGGCGGCCTGCTGGAAACGCGCCGCACCGTGATCGATCCAGCCGCCGCACAGCTCGGTCGCGCCGCGGCCGGACTCGCACAAAGCTTCAATGCGCAGCATCGCGAAGGCATGGATCTCTACGGTGCGCTCGGCGGCGACTTCTTCACCGCGCCGACACCGACCGCCTATCCGAGCAGCGGCAATACCAGCAGCGCCAGCCTGAGCGCGAGCATCGGCAACCTGGCAAGCCTGACCGGCAAGGACATCGTGATGTCCTACGACGGCAGCACCTGGAGCGCACGCGACGCGGCCACCGGCACGGCCCTGAGCCTGAGCGGCAGCGGCACGAGCGCGGATCCGTTCGTGGTCGATGGCGTGAACATCGTAGTCGGCGGCAGTGCCGCGGCCGGTGACAGTTTCCTCGTCCGCCCGGCCTCCGAAGGGGCCCGACAGATCGGCCTGGCCATAACCGACCCGAGCCGCATCGCGGCCGCCTCGCCGCTGCGCGGCAGCGCCGCACTCGGCAACCTCGGCAATGCCAAGCTCGGCGCGATCGACGTGCTCGATGCGAGCAATCCCACCCTGCTCAATCCGGTGACGATCCAGTTCACCGGGCCGAACACCTACTCCATCAACGGCAGCGGCAGCTACACCTACACCAGTGGTGCGCCGATCTCGATCAATGGCTGGCAGGTAACCCTGTCGGGCACGCCGGTGACCGGCGACAGCTTCAGCATCGGGCCGAATGGCCCGGGCTCCAGTGACAACACCAACGCGAGGGTGTTCGCGGGCCTGTCCGGTACCGGCCTGTTCGACGGCGGTGTAGTCTCGCTGACCCAGGCGACGAGCCAGCTCGTTTCCAGCGTCGGCGGCACCGCGCGCCAGGCGGCGAATGCACTCACGGCCCAGCAGGCGATCGACGACCAGTTGCAGGCCGAGCGCGAATCGGTCTCGGGCGTGAATCTCGACGAGGAAGCCACGAACCTGTTGCGCTTCCAGCAGGCTTACCAGGCCGCGGCACAGATCATCACGACCGCGAACGAAACCTTCCAGAGCCTGCTCGCGGCGATGCAACGATGAGCCTGCGCATCTCCACCCAGGGCCAGTACGCCCAAAACCTCGCGGCGCTGCTGCAACGCCAGAGCGAGCTCGCACGCACCCAACTGCAGCTCAGCAGCAATTCGAGGCTGCTGCGCGCCGCCGACGATCCGGTCGGCGCCGGCGTGGCCGTCCTGCTCGACCATGCGAGCGCCGAACTGGAACGTTATGCGACCAATGCGAGCACGCTGAATCACCGGCTCAATCTCGAGGAAGCCGCGCTGACCTCGGTCGGCGACCGGCTCTCGCGCATCCGCGAACTGGCCGTGCAGGCGTCCAACGACACCCAGTCGGAGGAATCGCGTTCGGCGATCGTCGCCGAACTGCGCGAACAGTATGCTGGCCTGGTCGCCCTGGCCAACAGCGACGACGGCATGGGCCGTTACCTGTTCGGCGGCAGCCAGGATCGCAGCGCACCGTTCTCAATCGGTGCCGGCGGCGTGAGCTACAACGGCGACCAGGTGCAGCGCCGCGTCGATATCGCTGCCGAGACCAGCGTCGCCGATACTGATCCCGGCAGCGAGGTGTTCATGCGCGTGCGCACCGGCAACGGCACGTTCGCCGCACGCGCAGGCAGCGGTAATGCGGGCACCGCCGTCATCACCGACTCCGGCTTCACCAATCCGTCCGCCTGGGATGGCGGCAGCTACCGCATCGCCTTTGACGGCGCCGGCGGCTACCAGGTGCTCGATGCGGCGAGCGCGGTCATCGCCACCGGCAGCTACACCCCGGGTACGGCGATCAGTTTCCGCGGCGTGCAGGTCACCTTGAACGGCCAGCCGGCGGCCGGCGATCTGGTCAACGTGCAGCCGGCCGTGAACCAGGACATCTTTGCGACCGTCAGGAACCTCATCGACGCGGCGAGTGCACCGACTGGCACGCCAGCCCAGAAGGCCGCACAGCGCAACGGTTTCTATGCCGCGATCGAAGATCTCGGTCAGGCCGGGAACCACATCACCGACACCCATGCCTCGCTCGGGGCGCGCCTGAGCACGATCGGCGCCACCGCCGATGAACGCTCCGCGCAGTCCATTGCCCTCAAGAGCACGCTGTCCGACCTGCGCGACCTCGACTACGCCGAGGCCGCCAGCCGTCTGAGCATGCAGCTCACCGCACTGCAGGCCGCCCAGGCCGCCTTCCTGCGCGTGCAGGGCTCGAGCCTGTTCGACGCCCTGCGCGGCTGACCGGCCGGGGCTGGCATCCGGAGTGCCGGCCAGACACTCCACCGGCGCCCCGATGTTCGCTTACCGAGCCCACCGGCATTGCAGCAGGCGCTGCCAAACCCGGGGATGACATCGATGAGTCTTATTTACAGGAACCATAGCCGGACAGGTCTGTCCTGGCTTATTGCCTTTGCATTATTGTTAATTGCATCCACCACAGAAGCGGCTACGGTGTGCGTTTCAAACATGTATGAGCTGTATAACGAGTTGAACAACTGGGAAGCGAATGGGACAGACACCGAAATTCGCTTGACTCAGGGAACATACAACTTCTCACAGGATATTTATATCCTAAACAATGAATCATCTGGGTCGCTCAAATTACGCGGCGGATATGTTGCTGGCACGAACTGCACAAGCCGCAAACTGGATCCACAGAATACTATTATAAGCGGATCAGCCTATCCGGATAATGACATAACACTGAAAGGACATGATGATATTTATGTCGAGGGAATTACTTTTGACCGGATAGGCGGCGGCGCAGAAATTGAAATGTTTGGCAACTCCTCTACCACAGGAAGGATAACTCACTGTATTGTGCGAAATGCATCAACCATATTTAGTAGTTCTAGTCTCACGATTAGCACATCAGCCGATGCCAAGATACAGCTGGACAATAACCTTGTATATGGGATAACAGATAAATCTGCAACCGCATCTGTCTATGCATACCCAAATGGTGCTGCATATGTTTTTAACAACACCATTACTGGAAATCAGCACGGATTAGAAATATATACAGAAAAAAGCGGATTGAACGTAAATATATCAAACAATGTTTTTTGGTCGAACTCAGGGGCCGACATAACATCGTCCGGATCAAACCAGTCAGCAATAATTCTTAGCCATAACATCTACACACACTATTCCGGCACGTTTAGCGATGACGGTACGAACAAGAAAAACCAGGACCCGAAATTCATCGACCCAGTGAATCAGAACTTTCGCTTGCAAGACATATCACCAGGTGTAAATACTGGTGCAGCCTCTCTCCCTGTCGCATACACCAAGACCGACATTGCGGGCCTGCCCCGGGTGTTTGGCAGCCACATCGATATCGGCGCCTATGAGAACCAGAACGCCGACGACCTGAACAACTTCACAGTCACTTCGCCGCTGGATGCCTCACACGCGAGCGACAGCTCCGTAAATTGCAGCACCGGCTCCAGAACCTGTACGTTACGCGAGGCCATTATCCAGGCCAATGCGAACCCGCTACCATCCAAGGTGACTTTCGGATTTAGCAATTGCTATTTAAACGGAGTATATACACCGAAGAACCTGAATATCGATAGCGTGCTGCCAGATATATCGACATCTATAACCATTGATGGTTATACGCAACCGGGCTCCGTAGTGAACACGCAGGAGGATGGCTTCAATGCCAGGCTCTGCATTTTGCTCAACGGCCAAGGCTCAGTACCTTATGCCTTTCGCACCACATCTTCTAGCTCGCTCACAGCACGCGGCCTGATTTTCGTTGGATTCAATGAAGAAGCCGTAAGGTTGCAAGGCGGAAATACACCTCACAGCATTGCCGGAAATCAGTTTGGTGGCATTGCCTTCACACAGGCCAATGCCGATGCCATTTATGTGACCGGCAGCCAAGGCACAGCTTATATCGGTGCTTTCGATGACATAACCTCATATAACGTCATTGTTGGCTCCACAGGAGCCGGAGTCCGCATCGACAGCAGTGCGGGAAATACTGCAGTTGCAAATAACCTGATTGGCGTCTATGGGGATGGAAGAACAACGACGGCCAATAATGGTGGTGTCGTTATCTATGATTCGCCAGGAAACCTGGTGATGTATAACAACATATCAGGCAACCTGAGCTCCGGAATATCCATAGCCGGGCCAAATGCAACCAGCAATACGATCCAATATAACAACATAGGATCTTATCTGACTGACCACTGCGCGGGAAACACCAGTTACGGTGTTCTAGTCGCCTACGGTGCACATGACAACACGATTGGCGCATCACAAAACAGCACAGCAGGTGGCAACAGCATACATTGCAATGGCAGCGCCGGCGTGTTTGTTACTTTCTTTGCCGGAACCGGAAACCGCATCCTCTCCAATTCAATTTCATCCAATGCAGGCCTGAGTATCGATCTCGACCAGGCCGGCCCCACGGTGAATGACAGTCTTGATTTGGATGCGGGACCAAACTCGATACAGAACTATCCGGTAATCCTGAACGCATTCCATGCTTCCTCCAATACCTGGTGGGTGGAGGCAGCGCTGGACAGTGCGCCTAATCAGACCTTCCGGCTGGACTTCTCATGGTCCCCATGCAGCGCGCTGGGTACGCCCTTGCGTGGCACGCTTGGCGATCCCGCGGGACGCACCACCATCTCGACGAATGCAAGCGGCCACGCACACATCTGGGTCAAATTACTGGCACCCAGCCTATACGGGTATGAAATTTCGGCGATCGCCACTTCCGCAAACGGCGACACGTCAGAGGTGGGCGAATGCGCGGCCGTCTCTACCGACATGATCTTCCGCGACGATCTCGGCGGCTGATGACTGGCGGGGCTGGCAGCGATACGGCCGGCCCCGCTTGCCATCACTCTGGGATGCAATGGTTTCGTCTTCTCGCGCGGGTTCGCCGCAAGCATGCCGGCGCGGCGCCAAATATGGCGCTGGCAGCGCAAGCTACAACGGCGACACGGCGATCGGCTTCCACGGCGCGCAGGTCATCCTAACGGCCAGCCGAGGGCTCGAGTCTGTCCGACGCGCAGCGCGGCTGAACGGCCCGCCGAGCTACCGTTTGCCGCCTCGGATCGGCGTTCTGTCCGATAGCCTGCCTGGCCCTGTTCGCTTCACGTACTGGCCAGCATTGCGGCCGCCATTCGTCACACTAGGGGGCACATATCGATGTTCATTCTTCATGGCAAGTACGCCGGAGCAGGCCTGATCTGGCTGCTGCTTCTGTCGCTCCTGTGTTTCGCACCAGCGAGCAAGGCGGTGGTGGTCTGCGTTTCGACGGCCAGCGGACTCGAGAGTGAGCTTTACAACTGGGCTGACCAGGACGGCGACCGGGAGATACGCCTTGTGCAAGGCACCTACGGTCTGGCGAACATGGCCGGCAGGATCATCTTCGATACATCTCTCAATTCGAATACGCTCAAGATACGTGGCGGCTATATCGCAGGAACGAACTGCTCGAGCCGCTCGATGGATCCGATGAACACCGTGATAACGGGTGTAGGAGTTCCGGGGGGCCAATTTATAATCCGCGGTGAGAATGACATTTATGTCGAAGCGATCGCATTCGAACATCTACAAGGCGGCGTCGAATTCGCGCTCGATGGAGACTCGAGCACCAAGCTGCGGATGACCCATTGCATCGTCAGGAACACGAACACGGTGTATGCCACTCCGGGCCTGTGGCTGCGTACCACTGGTGGCGCAAGCGTACAGGCGGATGACAATCTGGTTTATGGCATCACCGATAGTGTTGCTGGGTCGTCTTTCGGAATCTCTGCGGAAGGCACTGCCTACGTTTTCAACAACACCATAGCCAACAATGCGCATGGCCTAGGGTTGTATTCACCAAACTCTGGCGTGATATGGAACGTATCGAACAATATCGTCTGGGGTAATGGTGGCATCGACTTTGACTCGACAAGCTCGCAATCTGCACCGTTCTTAAGCCATAATATTTACAGGGCTTTGCAGGGTAGCTTCACAGGGGATGGAACCAACAAGACACAGGATCCGCTTTTCATCGATGCTCCCCAGCAGAATTATCGACTGCAGAACACTTCACCAGGCGTCAATGCCGGCGCGAGCTCCCTGCCAGTGGCCTATACCAGCACCGACATTGCGCGCCAGGCCCGCATCGTCGGCAGCCGCATCGATATCGGCGCCTACGAAAACCAGAACGTCGACGACCTGAACAACTTCACTGTCACCACCACTCGCGACGCCTCCAACGCCGGCGATTCGAGCGTCAACTGCAACCCTGGATCTGTCACTTGCACCTTGCGCGAGGCGATCACTCGCGCCAATGCCAATCCGGCACCATCGAAAATCAGCTTCGGTTTCAGCAACTGCTACAGCGGGGGCGTTCTCTATTCGCGATTATTGACGCTAACCACTGCCCTGCCAGACATCAGTTCGTCCGTAACCATCGACGGATACACACAGCCCGGCACGCAGACCAACACAAGTCCCAGCGGCTTCAATGCCCGGCTCTGCATACTGCTCGACGGCGCTGGAAAGGTGCCTTACGGTCTGCGCACGACAAGCACGGGCTGGCTGAATGCGCGTGGCCTGACATTTTTCGGTTTCACCGAAGAAGCCATCAAACTGCAGGGCGGAAATGCGGCACACAGCATTACCGGCAACCAGTTTGGCGGAGTGCCTTTTACGTCACCCAATGCCGATGGGATTTACGTTACCGGTAATCAGGGAGCCAGCTACATTGGCGCTTTCGACGACATCGCGTCCTACAACGTCATCATCGGTTCGACTGGGGCCGGTATCCGTATCGACAGCACCGCAGGCGGCACGGTCGTCGCCAACAACCTGATCGGACTCTATGGCGATGGCACGATCACCAACGGCAACAACGGCGGCATCGTCATCTACAACTCGCCGAACAACCTGATCATGTACAACCACATTGCCGGCAATGGCAGTTCGGGGCTATCGATCGCCGGCACGAACGCCGCCCAGAACCTGGTCCAGTACAACGACATCGGTGTGGATACGACCGGCCAATGCGCTGGGAACGCCAGCCATGGCGTCAATATCATCTTTGGTGCTCATGACAACACGATCGGTGCGCTGCAAAACGGCACGGCCGGTGGCAATGTCATCGACTGCAATGGTGGCGCGGGCGTCAACGTGGCGTTCCTTGCCGGAACGGGCAATCGCATCCTCTCGAACGGCGGCCCCAACAATGCGGGACTCAGCATCGACCTCGATCAGTCCGGCCCCACGGCAAACGACAGCCTCGATGCGGATACCGGGCCAAATTCTGTCCAGAACTATCCCGTGATTCTGAACGCGTTCCACACCTCTTCGAACCTGTGGTGGTTAGAGGTCGCACTGGATAGCACGCCTAATCAGACCTTCCGGCTGGATTTCTCATGGTCCCCATGCAGCACCCTCGGCACACCAAAGCGCGGCACGCTGGGCTATCCCGCGGGCCGTACCATGGTCACGACGAACGCAAGCGGCCATGCGCATGCCTGGATCAAACTGCCACCGACCTACTACTCCCTGAGTACGATGTCCGCGATAGCCACTTCCGCAAACGGCGACACATCAGAAGTGGGTGAATGCGCGACAGTCTCCAGCGACATGATCTTCCGCGACGATCTCGGCGGTTGATGACTGGCGGGGCCGGCGGGCATACGGTCGGCCCCGCGTATCCTCACCAAAGCCAGCGCAAAGGTTTCACCGCGTCGTGCACGGCGCTTTGCACATACGGCCGCTGGCCAGAGTTTCCGAAGGGATGAGCTGAAGTGATCACGATGGACATGCATCCGTCGGTGTGCCACTGCACTACCCTATGACGCGGTAGGACCACGCAGCGGCCTGGCGCCTACCGAAGCGGTCAACCCTGGCGCTTGCCGCTTCTTGCCGCCCTGCCCGCCCGTGCTCAGGGCGGCGCGCCGGGCATGAGGCGGTCGATGACACGCTTGCGGATTACCGGCACCACGCCACCGCCGCCCGCGATATTGACGATGTCCGATGCCGCTGCGCGGCAGGCACCCGACCAGGCCGGCGCGACGCCGAGCGAGGCGTAGGCGGCATAGTCGGTGACCACCTGTGCGCGCTGTAACGTGTCGGGCGTACAGAGAACCTGCTCGGCCAGTACTCGCGGAACGGCATGCTGGACGACGAAGCCGCCGCCGCGCGTATCGGATGCCGCGTGCCGGCACAGCCCGGCCCAATCCCCGGCTCCCGCATGGAGCGCGTGCAGGCGGGCCCGGAATGCCTGCGTGTCGCGCGCGCGACCGACAAAGACATCGTCGCCGCCGTGGCTCCAGCTTCGCTTCAGGACATGCTCGTCCGGCTGGGCGCAGACCCGCTCGAACAGCTCGCGCGAGCCGGCCACCGCCGGGCCCGACGTGTCCATGGTCAGGGTCCTCGTCCACGGGACGCACGCAGCGATCCCCCGGCACTCCGCTGCGTCGAGCCCGATGGAATCGGCCAGCTCGGGCGACTCCACCGCTTCGGACAGCAGCGCCAGCGTGGACTTCATCTCCAGATGCGGTGCCGGAGGATTGAGTATGAGGGTACCCGTGGACTCGGCGGCGGCCATCGCCGCCTCGACGTCCGGCGCCGGCTCGCCGTCCAGGCGGCTGACGAACAGATGGCGATAGACCATCTGCAATGGCCGTCCGCGATGGTGCAGGAAGCCGCGCCGCAAGGTAAGCTCATCCGGGTGCACGACACAGGCGTCCAGCCCCGCGCGGCGGAACCGCCCGGCGAGATACTGGAGCTCGGTGAGCTGGGCATCGTGGCGACGGCACAGCAGGCCCACGCTCGCGAGCTCATCGGGCCGCGCCCGCGTGTAGAGATTCGTGAGCGCATCCCGCAGGGCGTCGGCATTCGAGCCATTGGCCGCGATCAGCTCGGGGAGATCCTTACGTCCGGCGGCGAACGTGCGCAGCCAGCTCTCCGCGGCGATGTCCGAATAGCCCTGCATCGCCGGGATCGTAGTGTTGACCTCGAGTGCCCAGGGATCCGGTGCGGCGAGGAAATCCACGCGGGTCACGGCCAGCTCGCGCAGTGCCGGCCATGTGGCTTGCACCAGGCGCCGCTCCGCAGGCCCCAGCGATTCCAGCACGGCTGAACGGCGGGCGCCGGTCATGCGCCAGCGTGCCGCCTTGGCCGTCGCGCTCACGAGCGGCGTCGCCAGCGCCCCGCGCCGAGCGATTTCATCATCATCTAGGACGACCGGGACCGCACCGATCGGAATGGCAGCGAGCGAGCCGTCGGCCCGCGTCACCGCGAGACCGGAGCGGAACGCGAGTTCGGCGAGCGCGGTCCCTCGTCCTTCGGCATACGAAGCCAATACCAACTCACCGGACTCGGCAGGATGGCTTGCGACAGGCATCGAACCTGCACCTCACGCCAGGTGATGGAAGACCTAGGAGACTAAGAGGGTAGCGCATCCTTTGTCGCCTGGTGGCCGATCGCAGCCTGGAGACGCTGGCAGGATCCAGAGAAGTATCCGGACAAGTACATTCTCACTCGCACGGTACGGCCACCGGCCTTGCCAGACGTGCATTGATGATTGCAATTCGCTGTACAGTCCATGTAGATGGACCGCGCTGGGGAGGCAAGCAAAGCGTGCTAATCCTTTAAGCTTTATCGCCTCCTTTGTTGAGAGGGACTCGAGCAGACTGAAGTCACGCAATCGGTTCGGTTTGTAACCGCTAAAGCATTGAAACCTTACTACTCCTCGGGGCGAGTTCTCATGTCAGCTTCACGCTCAAAGACTTGGCGCATTGCCAGACACCTGCCTTGGATCGCACTCATGGCGCTTGCCGGGCATATGTCTAACGTGCACGCCGTCTGCGTTTCCACTGCGCAGTCCCTGGAATTGGAACTTTACAAGTGGACTAACGAGGATGGCGACAAGGATATCCAGCTCGTCCAGGGCACCTACAATCTTGCTGACACGCTTGGTCTGAGCTTGTTATATCAGTCGACGAACGGCAATCGCTTGTATTTGCGCGGTGGCTACGTGGCAGGGACCAACTGCGCCAGCCGTGTACTAGATCCTGGCAATACGATCATCACCGGGGGTGGACTATCAAAAGCACAGGTCAATATCAGTGGGAATAATGACATGCTTGTTGAAGGTATCGGCATCGAGAGCATGCCATGGGGCGCCGGTTTTGGTGTCGATGGCGACTCGACGGTCAACCTCCACATGCATCACTGCTTAGCTCGGAATATCATTAATTCATCGGGACTCAAAACTCTCACCGTGTCGGGACACGGCTCATCGAGTCTACATTTTGACAACAACCTCGTTTATGGTAACCAAACCAGCACGGGTGAGGTGCTTTATATCTACACAGATGGCAAGGCCTATGCGAACAATAATACGATAACCGATAACAGCGGTGGGTTACTTTTCCTTGGTGGTGCCTCGGCCACAGTAATGCTGGCTGCCAACAACATCCTCTGGAACAATGGCTCATTTGATTTCAAGACAACCAACACAAGCGTGTCGCCAACACTGAGTCATACAATTTATGCGACATCATTCGGCCCATTCTTCGACGACCTCACGAATAAGAATAATATATCACCACAATTTGTTGATCCGGCACAGCATAACTATCGCCTGCCGGACAGCTCACCAGCGGTCAATGCCGGAGCCAGCTCGATTCCGGTTGCTTATGCCTCCACGGACATTGCAGGCAAGGACCGCATCGTCGGCAGCCATATCGACATGGGCGCATACGAAAATCAGACCAATGACGATCTCAATAATTTTACGGTGACATCTTCATTGGATGCCTCACACGCGAGCAATTCCAACGTAAACTGCAATGCTGGCTCGACTACCTGTACCCTGCGCGAGGCCCTGATTCGATCCAACTCTGATCCTTTACCTTCGAAGATCAGTTTCAATCTGAGTAGCTGCCCCGCGATCCTGAACCTCTCGAGCGTACTCCCCGACGTGACGAGCACGGCCACCATCGATGGCTACACCCAACCGGGGGCGCTGTTCAACACCGCGAAGGATGGATTCAATCCGAACCTCTGCATACTCCTGAATGGAGGCTCAAGCGTAGCCTACGGACTGCGCACCGGCAGCGGCAGCAGCCTCACGCTGCGCGGTTTGATGTTTGCAGGCTTTACTGCGGAAGCGCTCGAACTTCAAGGGGGAAGCAACCACCTCATTACGGGCAATCAGATTGGCGCACTTCTGGCGCCGGCCAATGTCGTGGGCATCCATGTGGGCGGTGGTACGGGTTCCACGCGCATCGGTGCGTTCGATGACGTCAGAACTTACAACCTCATCAGCGGCTCGACTGCTAGCGGCATCTCCATCGACAGCACCGCCGGTGGCGTGCTGGTGGCCTACAACCTGATCGGCCTGGGCCGAGACGGCACTAGCACGATCGGTAATTACACCGGCATCGCCATCTACAATTCGCCAAACAACACGTTGATGTACAACCATATCGCCGGCAACACGACCTACGGCGTGAACGTGAGCGGACCGAGCGCCGCGGGCAACTTCTCCCAGTACAACGACATCGGTGTCGATATGGCGGGCGGTTGTGCGGGGAACGGCGCTGCCGGCGTGCTCATCTCGTTCGGCGCGCATGACAGTACTCTCGGTGCCGTGCAAAACGGCACCTTCGGTGGGAACCAGATCGCCTGCAATGCGGGCGCAGGAATCTGGCTTAGCACCACTGCCGGCACTGGCAATCGCTTGCTCCAAAATTATGGCAGTGCCAATGGCGGACTCGCTATCGATCTGGGTCAGGGTGGCCCGACCGCGAATGATGCAAAGGACACGGACAACGGGCCGAACTCGGCCCAGAACTACCCCACCGTATTGAATGCTTTCCGTACTTCGGCTGCCGAGTGGCTGGAGATCACGCTCGATAGCACCGCCAACGCGACTTTCCGGCTGGATTTCTACTCGAGCCCCGGCTGCAGCTCACTCGGTTCGCCGCCGCGCGGTTTGGCCGCTACCGCGATAGGCCGCGGCAGTGCGATGACGGATGGAAGCGGGCAAGCACATGTCTGGGTCAAGCTGCCCATGCAGAGTGCCGCGTTCCCCTCCTACATCGCGGCAACGGCAACCGCGGCGAACGGCGACACCTCGGAAATCGGCACCTGCGCGCAGGAGTCCAACGACCTGATATTCCGCGACGATCTTGGGGGCTGATCGTCATCCCATGGGATCTTCCTCCTGGTGATCCGTGGTCAGAGCATGACCTGGCCGCTCCTAAGTACCCGGACCGACGCTCCACGAGACGGTCGTGGCACAGCTGCGGGCCGCAAGGCTTGGCAACCGTTAGGCATGGGCTACACGTAGAAGGCCGCTAGCAGGGTGGGGCCGATCCTCGCTGCTGGGGACAGGTCCTGGGCCGCGCTCCCGGCCAATCTGCTTGGCATCTGGCTCGCCTCAGCTGTGTTCATCCCTCCTGGCAAATGTTGCCCAGGTGATTCTTCGTTGCTCGACCGTAGCGGGCTCGGGAGGGTCGGCTCTAGAACTACCGCTGTCGTCGAAGGACACAGGACACGCGTACCGTGGCGGCAGCTCTCGATGCGCTCGGCAGCGCGGCCCGCACGACCATGCCCTAAAGAATCTCCGACCCCGACCGATAAATGGGTCAGCAGCGGCCTACGGCCTCGGATCCAGGCCCGACCACCCTGCGGAATCCGGCGGGTCCCTTCCGCGCCGGTACCCGACCAACCGAGGAGTCCGATCATGCAAATCATCAATACCAATGTCTCGTCGCTGAATGCGCAGCGCAACCTCGCGACTTCGCAGTCCGCGCTGGCCACCTCCTTGCAGCGCCTGTCGTCGGGCCTGCGCATCAACAGCGCGAAGGACGACGCCGCTGGCCTCGCGATTTCGGAACGCTTCACGAGTCAAATCCGTGGCCTCGATCAGGCCTCCCGCAACGCCAACGACGGTATCTCCCTGGCGCAGACTGCCGAGGGCTCACTCGGCGAGATCGGCAACAACCTGCAGCGCATCCGCGAGCTGGCCGTGCAGTCCGCGAACGCCACCAACTCCACCACCGACCGCACCGCCCTGCAGGGCGAAGTGACACAGCTTCTGTCGGAAATCGACCGCGTCGCTAACCAGACTCAGTTCAACGGCGTCAAACTGATCGACGGTAGCTTCAGCTCGGCTGTGTTCCAGGTCGGCGCGAACGCCAACGAGACGATCACCGTGTCCTCGCTGGTCGACGCCAACATCGCGGCATTGAGCTCGGTCACTTCTGCCACCGGTCAGTCCAGCAATGTCGTGGGTATCAGCGCACTTGGCGCTGTCGGTGCCGGTCAGCTCGTGATCAACGGCACAGACGTCGGCGCCTCGATCGGCGCGGCCGGTTCGAGTTCGCAACGTGTTTCACAGGTAGTTGACGCAATCAACAACTACGCCACAACGACCGGCGTGAACGCAGCGTTTGATGTATCCACATCACGCATTGTGTTGACTTCAAACGCGACGATCGCAGTAACCGGCGCGGATGATGGAACTCGCACTGGGTTCAATGTAGCTGGTGGTGATGGCAGTGCAACAGCGGCGACCACGACAGGCCTGACGACTCTGAGCGTCGCCTCGTTCGCTGGCTCCACGCTAGCCATCCAGCAGGTCGACAGTGCTCTGTCTCAGGTTAACTCGGCCCGCGCGACGCTGGGCGCGATCCAGAACCGCTTCAGCTCGGTGGTAGCCAACCTGAGCACCGCGTCCGAGAACATGAGCGCCTCGCGCAGCCGCATTCGTGATGCGGACTTCGCGAAGGAAACCGCCGAACTGACCCGCACGCAGATCCTACAGCAGGCCGGCACGGCGATGCTCGCCCAGGCCAACCAGGTTCCGCAGAACGTGCTGTCGCTGCTCCGCGGATGATCTAATCGAACCGGGGCGTGGCCTAGCACCACGCCCCGGCCCTCCGCCAGGAGGTTCCCATGCGTACCGACCCGATCGCCACCAGGCCGCCCGAGGCGCTTTCTGCTCCCTCGGGCGTCGGCATTTCGTCGGGCGGCGCCAGCGTTCCGGCACTAATACCGAGCACTGGATTTGCATCGCCAACGCGTCAGGAGCAATCGCAGGACGATGGCAAGACGCTGCAGAGCCAGCTCGACGAAGTGCTTTCCGCGGCGCAGACCAGTCTTGATTTCCGCGTGGACGAGGCGACCCAGCAGGTCGTCGTCAGCGTCTACGACCGTAATACGGGCGATCTGGTCTGCCAGATCCCGAGCGAGGTCGCGCTGCGAATCGCACGCCAGCTCGCCCGCGAAGGCCGCGGATTGATCGACGAAAGCGCATAGAGGAAACGCCATGGCCAGTATCAGCAGCGCGGGACTCGGTTCGGGACTCGATGTCGCCGGTCTCGTGCAGAAACTCGTCGACGCCGAGCGTGCGCCGGCCGATACCCGGCTGACCAAGGCCGAATCGACCACCCGCACCCAGCTGAGCGCATTCGCTTCGCTGCGCGGCAGTTTGTCCAACCTCAAGACGGCACTCGCCAAGCTGCAGAAGAACGGTGCATTCGATGCACGTGGCGCCAAGTCGTCGGACGACACCGTCTTCACGGCGACGGCGCAGGGCACCGCCGTGCCGGGGCAGTATGCGGTCGAGGTGCAATCACTCGCGAGCGCCCACAAGCTCTCGTCGAACGCTTTCCCCACATCGACCAGCCTGGTCGGCACGGGGCGGCTCGACATTGCCGTCGGCAGCAAGTCATTTCATGTCGATCTCGACGCGATCACCGGCACATCCGCCGGCATCGTCGATGCGATCAACAAGGCAAGCGACAACCCCGGCGTGACCGCGAGCCTGGTCACCGCAAACGATGGCGTGCATCTCGTCCTGACCGCGAAGGATACCGGTGCCGGCAACGCGCTGCGCGTGACCCGCAGCGGCGGCGACGGTGGTCTCGATGCGCTGGTCTACAACCCGGGCACGCTGGCCAATCTGACGGAAGTCACGCCGGCTGCGAATGCGTCGATACGCGTCGACAGCCACCTCTATTCGAGCGCCTCGAACCAGGTGACCGGGATGATCGATAGCCTGACGTTGAACCTCGTCACGGCCAAGCCGGGCACCACTCTGCAGCTCACAGTCACGCGCGATACGGCTACGGCCCGCAAGGCGGTGGAAAGTTTCGTCAACGCCCACAACGCGGTAGCCAGTACGATCGCCAACCTCACGCGCTACGATGCCAGCACCAAGACGGCCTCGGCCTTGACCGGCGATTCGCTGGCACGCAGCGCGGCCGGTCAGTTGCGCAGTGCGCTGAGCCAGAGCGTGCCCGATCTCGATCCGGCCTTCAACGCGCTGAGTGACATTGGCATCACCACGCAGACCGATGGCACGCTGAAGATCGACGGCAGCAAGCTCGATGCGGCCCTGTCCGGCAACTTCGACGCCGTTGCCAAACTGTTCTCGACCGGTCCGAACGGTATCGCCGACAGTTTCATCTCGGTCGTGGACCGCTTCATCGGCAGCAAGGGCGCGATCGGCAGCCGCACCGACTCACTGAACAAGCAACTGACCGACATCGCCAGTCAGCGCACCGCGCTCGACCGGCGCATGTCCGATCTCGAGGCACGCTATCGCGCCCAGTTCACTGCGCTCGATTCGCTGGTCAGCAAGATGCAGGCTACGAGCTCCTTCCTGACCCAGCAGCTTTCGTCCTCCTCTTCCTGATCCGGAGTAAGCCGTGTACAGCGCCCGCTCCTGCCTCGAGCAATACCGCCAGACGAGCCTCGCCGGTGCCGTGCTGGAGGCGAGTCCGCACCGCCTGATCGCCCTGCTCCTGCGTGGCGCACGCGAGCGCATCCAGCTCGCCAGCGCCGCGCTCGGCCGCGGCGATCTCGCGCGCAAGGCCCAGGCCATTGGCTCCGCCTGCGCGATCATTGACGGCCTGCGCATGGCACTGGACGCGCGTGCCGGCGGCGAGATCGCCGAACGCCTCGACTCGCTCTATGAATACAGTGGCCTGCGCCTGGTCGAGGCGAATGCAGCAAACGATCCAGTGCGCCTGCAGGAAGTCGATGACCTGCTCGGCGACATCGAAACCGCCTGGGCTTCGTTGCCGGCCAGCATGGCGAACGCCTCGCCGAACGGCACGGCCGGCTGAGGATGCCTACCTTGCAACGGTTGATCGACGACATCGACGCGATCGCCGGCCTGGTCGAAGCCGGGGCCTGGGAGGAGGCCGGGCTGCTCCTCGAAGAGCACGACCGTGCGGTGCGCGAGGAACTGGCGCGCGCGACCCTGCCGGTGGTCGACATCGCCTGGTTCGAGGTCGCGGCCCGCCAGGAACGGCTGCTCGGCCATATGCGTGACCTACGCGACGAAACCGGTGCGCGGCTCGCTGCGCTGCATCGCGAAGCCGGTGCTGCCCGGCATTACCTCGGAAACAGCGAGCCATGAGCGGGCCCCGCGAAGCAGACCTGGAGCTGTTCGGCGATTGCTTCGCCTGCGATGATGAATTACCAATCGCATTCCACATATCCAGCCCAAGCGAGGTCGGTATCGCCAACGTGCTGTCGCGCGCCGAGCATGTGCTGCGCATGATCGGCAATGTCGATGAAGCACCCAGCGAGGACCGCGAGGATCGGATCGGGCCGGGCTCGGCGGTGGCGCATCTGGACGCCAAGCTCAACATTGCTCTCGATCTGCTCGGTACGCTGATCGCAGCACAGAATCCCCCTCCAGATCCGCAGCCGATACGCTGGTCGCGACGCGGCATCTGCTTTCGGCATCCACGCGCCGAAACGCCCGGCAGCAGCGGCCTGCTGCGCCTGTATCTCCTGCACTGGATGCCGATGCCGGTCGAGCTACCGGCGAACGTGCTCGCTTGCACAGCGGAAGGTGCCGACTTCCGGCTCTGGCTCGCCTTCCCAGCCACCGCGCATGCGCTCGAGGCGGCGATCGAACGGCAGTTGTTCCGCCGCCACCGCCTGCTCATCGCCGTCGCGCGGCAGCTGCGCTGAGCACTGACGGCGAGCGCTTCCGCTCCCGGCGCGCCTGCGCTACCGTGGGCGACCATCACGACACCGGGAACACAGCGCATGCGAGTGTTGCTCGCCGATGATCACACCCTTGTCCGGGCCGGCATACGCCGGCTGATCGAGGCCAGCCCGGACATCGAGGTGGTCGCCGAGGCCCAGAACGGCCAGGAAGTCCTCGACCTCGTCGCGATGCACCGCCCGGACGTGGCGCTGGTCGATCTCGCCATGCCCGGCAAGACGGGCTTCGACGTCCTGCTCGAAGTGCGCGCACAGTTCCCGGATCTAGCCGTGGTGATCATGTCGATGCACACCGACCTGAGCTACGTACGGACGGCGCTCGATCGCGGAGCGCTCGGCTTTGTAGTCAAGGATGCCGCGCCCGCCGAGCTCGAACTCGCGCTGCGCGCCGCGCACTCGGGCCAGACCTTCCTCAGTCCCAAGGTCTCCTCACGCATGGTCAATGCCCTGGTCCGGCGCGAGGCGCCGGCGGGCATGGAGGCGCTGTCGCCACGCCAGCGTGAAATCCTCGCCCTGCTCGGCCGCGGCAGGGCCACCAAGGAAATCGCTGCCGAACTCGGTATCAGCGTGAAGACCGTGGAAACTCATCGTGCCCGGATGATGGAAGTGCTCGGCATCCGCCGCGGCAACGAGCTCCTGCGCTACGCGATGCAACACAGCATCGAGCCCTGAGCCCACGGTACGCATCGACTGATTCTCATGGCCATGCACCAAGGCATCGCCTGCCAGCGCCGCCGTTCCGCCGCATCACCGATCTCGGAACCGTCAGGCCGCGACGCTGCACCGACACATTCGCCCCACAGCTGGGAAGAGTCGTCGGGAAAACGTCCCAATCGAGGGGAGAAGCGCGCTCGCATCGTCCACCGCGCCTAGTACGCGGCGCGTCCAGCACGGATTTCTCGGCGGAAAGCCGTCGGTGTAGGGAATTTCCTTACACATTGCTAAGGACTGCCCCGGCACCTGTAGGACCCACCCTGATTCCGCAGCCGACGCCTCCTTTCCAGAATGCGATCCAGAGAAAAGAAGTGGCAGGGGGTCGCATGAAAGCCGCATTACGTACGCAACTCGGCCAGCAGTTGAATCTGACGCCGCAGCTGCTGCAGTCGATCCGCCTCCTGCATCTCAATGCGCTCGAGATCGAGCTGGAAGTGAATCGCGCGCTCGATGAGAACCCCCTGCTCGAATGCGTCGAATCCGGCGAGGACGGCGCGTCCGATGCAGATGTCGAGGACCCTCAGACCGGCGACGAGGCCGCCGACAACACGAGCGATATCGACGAATTTCCGGACGAAGTGGACTATGTCGAAAGCGGCCCGCGCAGTAGCGGTGACGACGACGACCCGCTCGCCCGCTGCGTCGCACGCGAGACCGGCGACACCCGCCAGCGCGTGCTCGCCAACCTCGGGCTGGAAATGAAGGAGCCCGGCGATCTCGCCGTCGCCGCCTGGCTGGTCGATCACATCGACGATGCCGGTTATCTGGAGCTGCCACTCGATGCGCTCGCCGCCCGTGCGCAGGCCGAACTCGGTACGGAGGCCGAGCGGCTGATGTCGGTGCGCGCACGCATGTTGCGCGGTGACCCGCCCGGCTACGGCGCCTGTGACCTGCGCGAATGCCTGCTCGTGCAGCTCGAACTGCATGGCGCGAACGAAGCAAGCCGCGAACTCGCCCTGCGCATCGTGGGCGACCATCTCGCCCTGCTCGGCAGCCATGGCAATCGCGCCATCGCTGAGCAGCTCGGTGTGCCGCTCGCCGAGGTCAGCGCGGCGGTGCGCCTGATCCTCACCCTGGACCCCAAACCGGGTGCCGAGCGCAGCGTGCCGAGCGGTCTGGCCGTGGTCCCGGACGTGGTCGTGCGCCGCCGCGGCAAAGGCTGGCACGTCGCACTGAACTCACGTACCGCACCGCTGGTGCGCATCAACGCGGCCTATGAGCAGATGCTCAGCCGTGCGCCCGATGACGCCGGTGCACGCCGCCTGCGCGACCTCCTGCAGGAAGCACGCTGGCTGACCCGCGGCCTCGCCATGCGATATGACACGCTGTTGCGCACGACGCGCGCGATCGTCGAGCGTCAGGCGGAATTCTTCGAGCGTGGCGAGGAGAGCATGCGCCCGCTGACCCTGCGCGAGATCGCCGACGCGATCGGCATGCACGAGTCGAGCATCTCGCGCATTACCACCGGCAAGTACGTACAGACCCCGCGCGGCACGTTCGAGCTGAAGTACTTTTTCTCGGGCCGCCTGAGCGGCGCTGCCGTCGCCGGCGTAGCAGTACGCGCAATGGTCAAGCGCCTGATCGACAGCGAAAACAGCGATGCGCCGCTGGCCGACGACGTGATCGTCACCCTGCTCGCTCGGCAGGGCATCCAGATAGCGCGGCGCACGGTCGCCAAGTACCGCGAGATCATGAACATCGCTTCGGCCAAGGATCGCCGGCGCCCCTCGACGACAGCCGCATGATGCCCGGCGCCGCACGCTGAAGGAGAAACCAATGACCCCGATCAACGTCCTCCTGGTCGATGACCACGACGGCTTCATCAACGCGGCGCTGCGGCATTTTCGCAACGTCCCATGGATCGTCGTGGCCGGCCGCGCAAGCAACGGTCTCGAAGCGATTGCGCGCACCGAGGAGCTGCGTCCGGATGTGGTGCTGATGGACCTCGCGATGCCCGAGATGGGTGGATTGCAGGCCACGCGCCTGATCAAGGCACAGACCGATCCGCCATACATCGTCATCGCCAGCCACTTCGACGACGTCGAACATCGCGAGCACGCGGCGCGTGCCGGCGCCGATGCATTCATCAGCAAGCTGAACTATGTGCAGGAAGTGATGCCGCTCCTCGCGCGCCTAGCGGGAGAACAGAGCCATGCCTGAGTCACGCGTGCTGGTCGTCGATTCCGATACCACGCGCGGCGAGCGTATCGGCACGATCCTCGATTTCATGGATCTGAACGCGACCGTGGTCGGTTGCGTCAGCCATCTCCACCTCGGCCGCCATCAGCCACAGGACTGGCTCGCGATCGTGTTGGGCGACATCGAGCAGGCCGACGCCTGGCAGACCTTCCTCGACTGGCTGCGTCGCGATCCGCTGCATCCGCCGCTGCTGGCCCTGCCCGAGCATCATCTCTATGGTGCCGAGCGCTTCGGCCTGAACGACGCGAACTTCTGGCCACTCGATTTCCCGATCAAGCAGCCGCAGCTCGCCGAGCTGCTGCGCCGCGCGAGCATCAAGCGCATGGACGACACCGCGCGCGCCGAGGTGCCGCAGGGCGGGCCGACCGGCTCCAGCCCGGCCGTGCAGCGCCTTCGCCGGCTGATCGACCAGGTCGCGAGTTTCGACACGACCGTGCTGATCCTCGGCGAATCCGGCACCGGCAAGGAAGTCGCCGCGCGTGCGATCTACGAGCGCTCGGCACGGCGCAACGGGCCGTTCGTGGCGATCAACTGCGGCGCGATCCCGTCCGAACTGCTCGAGAGCGAGCTGTTCGGCCATGAGAAAGGCGCCTTCACCGGCGCGATCACCGCGCGCAAGGGACGCTTCGAGCTGGCCGAGGGCGGCACGATCTTCCTCGACGAGATCGGCGACATGAGCCTGCCGATGCAGGTCAAGCTGTTGCGCGTGCTGCAGGAGCGCTCGTTCGAGCGGGTCGGCGGCGACACCACGATCCGCTGCAACGTGCGCGTGATCGCGGCCACGCACCGCAACCTTGAGGAATCGATCGCCAAGGGCGCTTTCCGCGAGGATCTGTTCTACCGGCTCAACGTATTTCCGATCGAGATGCCGCCGCTGCGCGAGCGGCGCGACGACCTGCCAGAACTCGTCGCCTCGCTGACCACGCAACTGGCTGCCGCGGGCCGTGGCAGCGTGCGACTGTCGAACGAGGCGCTGGCGGTGCTCAAGGCCTATCCGTGGCCGGGCAATGTACGCGAACTGGCCAACCTGATCGAACGCCTGGCCGTGCTGCACCCGGGCGGCACCGTGCGTGCGCGTGACCTGCCTGCCCGCTATCGCGTGGACGCCGAGATCCCGGTCGAGGCGGAAGCACCCACAGCCGAGAGCGAGATCATGGCCGGCGCCGACGAGTTGCCGGCCAACGGCATCGATCTCAAGGAACACATGGCGCGCATCGAGGTTAACTTGATCCGCAGCGCGCTCGAACGCGCCGACGGCGTGGTCGCCCACGCGGCCCAGCTTCTGGGCCTGCGGCGTACGACTCTTGTGGAAAAGCTGCGTAAGTATGGCCTCGGCCGCGACAGCGACATGAATTTGACGGCGGAATCCTGACGTTCCTGCGGCACGCGGCTTGCCTCTAGCGTTTCGGGCGGCCGATCCGGCCGACACGGCGCAAGCACATGAGCGACGCGACCATCAGCTCGATCCTCTCGCAGATCCGCGCGCTGCAGGGTCAGGCCACGGCCCGGCCAGCGGCACCGGCCGCGGCGAAGGACGTCACGCCGGGCAGCTTCGGCGAAACGCTGCAGCGCGCGGTCGGTCGCGTCAATGGCGAACAGCAGGAGGCCGCGCGCCTTGCCAAGGCTTTCGAACTCGGCGATCCGCAGGCTGACCTGGCCCGCGTGATGATCGCCCAGCAAACCGCCCAGGTGAGCTTTCGTGCGGCCGTCGAGGTGCGCAACCGCCTCGTGCAGGCCTACCAGGACGTGATGAACATGCCGCTTTGAGGCGGCATTGACCGGGGCGACCGATGCCAGCCGTCAACTTCAACCGACTGACCGACATTCCAGGCGTACGCCAGATCGGCCTGCTGATCGCCCTCGCCGCGGCGATTGCGGTTGGCCTGATCGTGTTCTTCTGGTCGCAGAAGCCCGGCTTCGCTCCGCTCTACTCCGGCCTCGCCGACAAGGACGCGGCCGAGATCGTCGAAGCCTTGAAGGCGTCGGGTATTGAATATCGTCTGGATCCCGGCGGCGCGGTCACGGTACCGGAGGCGCAGGTGCGTGAAGCGCGCCTGAAGCTCGCCGCACAGGGACTCCCACAGGGCGCGCGCGCCGGCATCGAGGCAATCCAGAAGGACCAGGGCTTCGGCACCAGTCAGTTCGTCGAGAACGCGCGCTACCAGCATGCGCTCGAAACTGAGATCGCCCGCACCATCGCCGAGCTTAAACCAGTCAAGGAAGCGCGCGTCCATCTCGCCCTGCCGAAACCGAGTCCGTTCACCAAGAATCGCGAGACGCCGAGCGCGTCGGTGATGTTGCAGCTGTATCCGGGCCGCCAGCTCGAACAGGACCAGGTCGCCGCGGTCGTGCATCTCGTCGCATCGAGCATTCCCGATCTCGCACCGCAGCGAGTGACGGTCATCGACCAGAGCGGCCGCCTGCTGACCACGCCCGATCCGGACAGCGACGGCGCGCAGAGCGTGATCCAGTTCGAGCAGCAGCGGCGCATCGAGGCGAGCTACGTGCAGCGCATTCAAGAACTGCTCGAACCGCTCGCCGGGCCGGGCAAGGTCAGTGCGCAGGTCACGGTGGACATGGACTTCGCGGTGACCGAGGAAGCACGCGAGACCTACACGCCCGAGCAGGGCAAGCTGCGCAATGAGGCCGTGGCCGAATCGACCACGAGCCAGCCGGCCGCCCAGGGCATTCCCGGCGCGACGAGCAACACGCCGCCCGGTGCCACGCCGCCCGCTACCGGCACAGCGCCGGTCAGTGCCTCGCGCAACGCCACACGCAACTACGAACTCGATCGCACCGTAAGTCATACGCGCTCGCCACCCGGACGCATCCGGCGCGTCACCGCCGCGGTGCTGGTCGACAACGTACCGAAGCCCGGCGCGGATGGTCAGCTAAACCTGCAGCCGCTCGATGAGGGGCAGCTCAAGCAGGTCGAGGGTCTGGTGCGCCAGGCGATCGGTTTCGACGAGAAGCGCGGTGATTCTGTCGCGGTGATGAACACGCCATTTACGCGGCCGAGCGAAGCGCCGGCCGACGATGCGATCCCGCTCTGGCAGCAGCCGATCGTGCGCGACGTGCTGCGCAACGTGCTCGGCGCCGGCCTGGTGCTGCTGGTCGTTTTCGGTGTGCTGCGCCCGACCCTGAAAAAGCTCGTCGCGCCACCGGAATTGCCTGCTCCGCAGGAGGGCATGCCCGCCGGTCAGGCTCTGCCGATCGTCGATGTGGCACCGGCCGCAGCGAATGCCAACTCCTACGAGGAAAAGCTGCGCCTCGCCAAGGCCACCGCCGGCCAGGATCCGAAACGCGTCGCGCAGGTGGTCAAGAACTGGGTGAGCAACGATGGCTGAGATCAGCGAACTCTCGGGCACACAGCGCGCGGCCGTGTTCCTCATGTCGCTCGGCGAGCAGGAAGCAGCCGAGGTACTGCGCCAGCTCGGCGCTAAGGAAGTGCAGAAGCTCGGCATGGCGATGGCGACGATCAAGAATGTCTCCAAGGAACAGGTCGTGTACGTCATGGATGAATTCGTCCAGGCGATCGACAGCCAGACCTCACTCGGCATGGGTGCCGACGACTACGTGCGCAAGGTGCTCGTGCAGGCACTCGGCGAAGAAAAGGCCGGTGGCCTTATCGACCGCATCCTGCTCGGTCGCAATACCAAGGGTCTTGAAACCCTGAAATGGATGGAGCCGCGATCGGTCGCCGAGCTGGTACGCAACGAGCATCCACAGATCGTCGCGATCGTGCTTGCCTATCTCGACAGCGACCAAGCCGCCGATGTGATCAAGCTCCTGCCGGCGCGATTGCGCGCGGACGTGCTATTGCGCATCGCCACGCTCGACGGCATTCCCCCTACCGCTTTGACCGAGCTCAACGAGATCATGGAACGTCAGTTTGCCGGCAACCAAAATCTCAACTCATCGAATGTCGGCGGCGTGAAGGTCGCCGCAAACATTCTGAACTTTCTCGATGCCACGACCGAGCAGCAGGTCATGGGCTCAATTTGCGAAGTCGATGCGGACATCGGCGCGAAGATCCAGGAGCTGATGTTTGTCTTCGACAACATCGCCGATCTCGACGACCGTTCGATCCAGACGCTGTTGCGTGAGGTTCCCACCGATAAGCTGGCCCTCGCCCTACGTGGTGCGGAGTCGCGGGTCAAGGACAAGTTCACCAAGAACATGTCGCAACGTGCCGCCTCGATCATGCTCGAGGACATGGAAGCACGCGGGCCGGTACGGCTGAGCGACGTCGAGGTCGCGCAGAAGGAAATTCTGGTCATCGTGCGCAAGATGGTCGAGGAAGGCACGATCCAGCTCGGCGGCAAGGGTGAGGAATTCGTATGAATGGCGATGCCGTGCGCGCGGAACCCATGGCGGTGCGCTGGGAGGCGCCATCGCTGGCGGCGGTCGCGCCGCCGCCGAGCCTCGCCGAGCTCGAGAGCATCGAGCGCAGTGCGCGAGAGGAAGGCTTCTCGCGCGGTTACGCCGATGGCATCGCCCAAGCGCAGGGCGAGATGCGCCGCACCATCGCGCGGCTCGAAGGTCTGATCGATGCCCTCGCCCGCCCGCTTGCTGAACTCGACGTCGAGATAACCGATGCGCTGGCCCGGCTGGCCGCGACGATGGCCGGCGCGCTGCTGCGCGAGACCTATGTCGATCAGCCCGAACGTCTCGCCGCGCTCGCGGCGGAAGCAATCGCGAGCGTCGGCGACGGCGGCCGCGCGCTTGAGCTGCGCCTGCATCCGGATGATCTGGAGGCGATCAGACCGCTGCTCGCCACCGACATCGCCGCACGTCTCACGCCGGATCCGGGCCTCGCCCGTGGCGACGTACGCGTGCATGCCGAGAACGTGCGGATCGACGCGCGCCTCGCCACGCGCCTCGAGCGGATCGTCGCCGGCCGACCGCGGGGTACGTCGTGAACGCGCGTCCGGAATGGATGGCACGCCGCGACGCCCGGATCGTGCGCCGCCTCCTGGCGCAGCAGCCGGCCACTGGCGCACGTCACGAGTTCGTCCGCGAGGGTGTGCTCAAGCGCGTCATCGGCCTGACCGTCGAAGCCACCGGCTGCGAGGTACCGCTCGGTGCGCCCTGCCGGCTCGAAACCCACCACGGCGACTGGGTCGAGGCCGAAGTCGTCGGCTTCTCCGGCGATCGCACCTACCTGATGCCGAGTGCCGAATTGCAGGGCCTGCTGCCGAACGCGCGCGTCGTACCGGCACCAGGCGACGGCATGGTGCGGGTCGGCGAAGGCCTGCTCGGCCGGGTGATCGATGGCGAGGGTGCGCCGCTCGATGGCCGCGGCGAGCCGCGTGCCGACTACGTCGTGCGCCTGCTCGGCAGCACGATCAATCCGCTGCAGCGCGAACCGATCACCGCCCCCCTGGATGTCGGCGTGCGCGCGATCAACGCGCTGCTGCCGATCGGCCGCGGTCAGCGCGTCGGCCTGTTTGCCGGCTCCGGTGTTGGTAAATCGACGCTGCTCGGCATGATGACCCGCTACACGGCCGCCGACGTGATCGTGGTCGGTCTGATCGGCGAACGCGGCCGCGAAGTCCGCGATTTCGTCGAGCGCACGCTCGGCCAGATGGGCCTGAACCGCGCCGTGGTCGTCGCCACACCGGCCGACCGGCCGCCGCTCGCGCGTCTGCACGGCGCCTGGCGCGCGACCGCCATCGCCGAGTGGTTTCGCGATCAGGGCAAGAACGTGCTGCTGCTGATGGATTCGCTGACCCGCTTCGCGCAGGCGCAACGCGAGATCGGCCTTTCGGTCGGCGAGCCGCCGACCACGCGCGGCTATCCGCCCTCGGTGTTCGCGCGCCTGCCGCAGCTCGTCGAGCGCGCTGGCAATGGCGGCGCCGGCCAGGGCACGATCACCGCGTTCTACACAGTACTCACCGAGGGCGACGACCCGCACGAGCCGATTTCCGACGCAGCACGCGCGATCCTCGACGGCCACATCGTGCTATCGCGCGCGGTTGCCGAATCCGGCCGCTATCCGGCCATCGATGTCGAAGCCTCGATCAGCCGCGTTGCGCCGGAAATCACCGATCCCGAGTGGCGCGAGGACATCCGCCGCGTACGCCAGTGGATGACGGCGTACTCCAGCCATCGCGACCTGATCGCTATCGGCGCCTACCAGCGCGGCGCCGATCCGCGCGTGGACGAGGCGATCCGCCGCTGGCCCGCCATGACCGCTTTCCTGAACCAGGATGTCGCGGAGGCCGCCGATGCCGGCGCAAGCCGCGCGGCCCTTACGCGACTCGTTGCCGAGGAGGCATGACGACCATGAACAGACAGCGCCTAAAACCGCTCCAGCAACTCGCCGAGGAACGCGAGCAGTTGCATGCACGCGAGCTCGCCGAGCGCCAGCGCACACTGGCCGCACAGGAACAGCGGCTCACCGAGATCACCCGCTACGCGCAGGAATACGCGCGGCTCGCGCCGGGCCTCGTGGATCCGGCCCTGCTCGCCAACCGCCGCGCATTCATCGAAAAGCTCGATACGGCCCTGGTCCAGCAGCGTCAGCACGTCGAGAGCGCCCGCGAAGGCTGCGAATCCGGCCGGGCACGGCTGGTCCGCGCAAGCCGCGACGTCGCCGTGCTCGACCGACTCGCCGCCGGCTATATGGCGCGCGAGCTGCGCACGGCCGAACTGCGCGCCCAGCGCGAGCTGGACGATCACGCGATCCGCCGGCACCGCTCGTCATGCAGCGACGGCGACGAGTGATGGCCACGCTCGCCGCCCTCGGCACGAGTATGCCCGGCGGTACCGCCGCCGTGGGCGCGAGCGGTCGTGCTTCAGGCGCAGACGCGCTGGCGGCCTCTGACAAGCGCGCATCGGGGTTCGCTGAGTTGTTCGCCACGGCGAGCGGTGAGGCGCCGGCCACGGAATCCGCAGCCGACAAACCCGTGCGACCGCATCGCAACGACGAGCCGAATACTGCCAAGGATGCCCCGCCGCCGTGGCTAGCGGCGATGCTCGCATCCACCGACACATCGGCAGCCTCGGACGCACGCACCGGCTTGACGTCTGAGGCAGGTATCAGCGACGCCGGCCGTACGAACGCCAGCACGCCGGTGGCAGGCGATCCGGTCGCCGTGGCCACGGCATCCGCGATTCCAGCCGAGCAGGCGGCGTCAGGACCGGCGACGTTCTCCGTCGGCTCCAGTGAAGCAACCGCTGCCGGCGACACAGCCGATGCCCCGTTACCGGCTACGACGGCTGGTCTGCCGACATCGACGGTTGCGATGGACGGTACGTCGATACCGCCGACTGATGCACCGCCCGCCAAGCCAGACGTGCAGGGAGCAACAACCGCCACACAGGATGCAGCCACCCCAACCGGGTCGCGCGCGCCGGCTCCGACGGACGGTTTCTCTCCGTCCACCACGACCGATCCGGCGATCATGACGCCGGCGGCGGCCACGGCGTCACCCGGCCAGAATCCAAGCGCATCCCCCGTTCCGGCGCCGCGGCCAGGCGCGGACGTCACGGGACGGCAGACCGGCCCGGAGGCCATGGCCGCAGCGACTGCCGGGCGCGATGCGCAGACACCCTCCGCCAGCGATGGCATGCCATCCATGCCGGAAGCCACCGCCGAAGCCGCGCCGGCTGTGCTGGCGACCGTATCGGCCACTACCGGCCGAAATGCGGCGCCGGACGGCAGCCGCGACATACGCCGCGACGCCGGTGACGGCGCGATCTCCCCCGCGCCGCCGGCTGCCGTCGCGCCCGAGGCCCGCTTCACCACGATCGCCGAGCTGCGTCATGCCGCGTCGTCCGCGGCGATCAAGGATGCCGCCGGCCCGCCACTCGCCGCAGATTCACCGCGCTTCGGCGATGACCTCGGCGCACGCGTGACTTGGCTCGTGGACCAGCACATCGGACGAGCCGAGATCCAGCTCAGCCCGGGCGATCTCGGACAGATCGACGTGCGACTCTCGCTCGATGGCCAGCAGGTCCGCGCCGAGTTCGCCAGCGGTCACGCCGACGTGCGCAGTGCCATCGAACAGCACCTGCCGCGGCTGCGCGAGATGCTCGGCAACCACGGCTTCACACTCGCCGACGCGCAGGTCGGCCAGCAGCAGCGTTCCCCGCAACAGGTACCGACCACGCCGGAGCGACCCGGCAGTGACGGGACCGACGATCTCCGTGGTGCCGCCGTGCCACATGCACCGACCGTAACCGGCGGCCGCCGATTGCTCGACGAATACGCCTGAATCCGGCGGGCACCCTCGTGCCGCCGCGCCGCCTAATACACCCACCGCATCCTCAGACGCTGATGGACGCAATGCCGGTGCACGCCGGCATTGCGTGCGGCCTCGCGCCACTCGCGGGCGACCGGCACGGCGATGATCGTTCGACCGACGGAAGATTGACGTGATCATGCGCCAAACGACCGTCGCGATAGGCGCCAGATACTGGTCGCACGCTGCCGGCCTCGCGTCATCGGCACGGCACATCGCTTGCACCGGAACCGATCGAATCCCCGGAGTCCGAGCATGGCGACCAAGAGCGACAAGACGCCGCCCGACAGCGAAGTCCAAGGCAAACGTGGCTTTCCGATCGTCCTGGTCCTGGTGATCGTGCTGCTCGCCACCGCCGCGGGCGGTGGCGTGGCTTGGTTCGTCGCTGGCAGGAGCGCCGCGCACGCCGCGGCGGGGGACGACAAGCATGCCGAGGAGAAGGAGAAAGAGAAGAAGCCTGCTCCCGCCCAATACATGGCGCTGGATCCGGCTTTCGTGATCAACCTGGCCGACGAAGACGCGCCACGTTACCTGCAGGCCGACATCCAGGTCATGACGCGGCAGGCCGAGGTGCTGGAGCAGGTCAAAGCACATCTGCCGCAGATCCGCAACAACCTGCTGATGCTATTCGCCCAGCAGAAGGCCGCCGATCTGCGCAGCCGCGACGGCCGCGAGAAGCTGCAGGCCGCGGCACTCGCCGAAGTGCAGAAGGTGCTGCAGGCAGAAACCGGCAAGCCAGGCGTCGAGGCGCTGTACTTCACGAGCTTCGTCACGCAATGAGCAACGACCTCCTTTCCCAAGACGAGATCGATGCACTGCTGCACGGCGTCGATTCGGGGGCAGTCAGTACCAATGCACCGCCGCCACCGAGCGATGCGGTACGCCCATACAACTTTGCCACCCAGGACCGCATCGTGCGCGGTCGCATGCCGACGCTCGAGATGGTCAATGAGCGTTTCGCGCGACTAGTGCGCATCGGCATCTTCAACTTGCTGCGGCGTGCACCGGCAATCTCAGTGCGCGGCGTCGAAATGCTTAAGTTCGCCGAGTACACGCACACGCTGTATGTGCCGACCAACTTGAATCTGGTGCGTGTTAAACCGCTGCGTGGTACGGCGCTCGTCATCTTCGAGCCGCGCCTGGTGTTCAGCGTGGTCGATACCTTCTTCGGCGGCGGCGGCCGCTTTCAGGCCAAGATCGAGGGCCGCGAATTCACGCCGACCGAGATGCGCGTCATCCAACTCCTGCTCCAGCAGGTGTTTGCCGATCTCGTCGAGGCCTGGGCGCCGGTGCTGTCGCTCGAGTTCGAATACATCAATTCCGAAGTCAACCCGCACTTCGCGAACATCGTCACACCGCGCGAGTATGTGGTCGTGTCGCGCTTCAACGTGGAGTTCGAAGGCAGTGCCGGCGACATCCACATCACTTATCCGTATTCGATGCTCGAGCCGCTGCGTGAGCTGCTCGAT
This sequence comes from uncultured Rhodanobacteraceae bacterium, assembly GCA_964471815.1. Taxonomy (GTDB): domain Bacteria; phylum Pseudomonadota; class Gammaproteobacteria; order Xanthomonadales; family Rhodanobacteraceae; genus Tahibacter. The sequence continues at coordinate 797 of CAYYHP010000008.1, read as the reverse complement.
GCCGGCCTGCAGAGCGACCGCGCCGAACGCGACGAACGCTGGATCGGCGCGCTGCGCCAGCAGATCCAGGACACATCGGTCGAGTTAAACAGCACGCTCGCCGAGGCTCAGCTCAGCCTGCGCACACTGATGAATCTGAAACCCGGTGACGTGATCCCGATCGATCTGCCGCGCGCGATCGAGCTCTGCGTGGAACGGGTGCCGGTGTTCCGTGGCGAGTTCGGTGTCGCCAACGGCCGTCGCGCCGTAAAGATCGCCGAAGTGGTGCAGCCTGCGCCTTCCTCGTCCCTTGCCCACTGAGTAGCCGCCATGAGCACCGTCGACCCCTTTTCACCACAGTCCGGCCAGGCCGCCAATCCCGCCCACTTCGATCCGTTGCGCGCCGATCCCGCACGCGGTCCGGACCTCAACCTGGACGTAGTGCTCGACGTGCCGGTCACGCTCTCGCTCGAGGTCGGCCGGGCGCGCGTACCGATCCGCAACCTGCTGCAGCTCAATCCGGGCTCGGTGGTCGAACTCGAACGCGGCGCAGGCGAGCCGCTCGACGTCTACGTGAACGGTACGCTGATTGCTCACGGCGAAGTGGTCGTGGTCAACGATCGCTTCGGCGTACGCCTGACCGACGTGGTCAGCCCGGCCGAACGCATCCGGCAGCTCAAATGAACCCCGCACCGCTCGCGCCGTCGCTCGGCGGGACCGTCGCCAGTCTCGTCCTCGTGCTCGGCCTGATCGTCACCCTCGCCTGGCTGCTGCGCCGTCTGCCGCGGGCTGGGCTACACGGCCAGGGCTTGCTGCGC